>DATHUL010000041.1:0-25419 GCA_035462285.1 Acidimicrobiia bacterium | reverse complement strand
TCCAGTCTCGACACGATCTTCTCGATCGTCTCGGGGGCAGGCGACTCCTCCCCCGGGTCGGCCAGCCACGACCATTCCTCCTCCCCGAGGAGCCCGACCGCGTCGGACGTGTCGAATCCGATCCCGAGTCGCCCCAGCCGGTGGGACGCGATGCGCCGCAGCGTCGGCTGCAGCCTTCGCTCCGGGCTCAAGTGCCCCGACACGGCGTCGATCACGCCGAGCTCGATCGAGGACACCGCCCGGGGAAGCCGTCTCGGCTCGTCCGGCTCGAGGTCGAACAAGGGTGGATCGTCGGCGGGGTGACGTCCGGGGAGCCGACGCAGCTCCCAGATCACGATCCCGACCAGCACCAACTCCCAGACCAACAGCTCCACCCCGCCGTCGAGCTGGGACAAGACGAGGGCGGCGACCCCGGCTACGAGCACGGCCCGGGCGAGGAGACCGGTCATCCGCCCAGCCCTAGGGTGAGACGCTGTGCCGACCCTTCGGCGGCAGCGGCGTCGGACTCCGTCGGCGGGGCGGCGCCGTAACGGGCCAGGGCGTGATGTCTCACCAGTTCGCCCACATCGACCGGGGAGAGATCGAGCTCCCTGCTCGCCCGCCATGCGTGCCGGGCGGTGGTCTCCGACTCGTGACGCGGCCGCCCCAGAGCGGCCAACTCCCTCTCGAACCGCTCGTAGGCGGCGATGACCCTCGACCGCGGATCGTCGCCCAGCCCCCGGGGCACCGGTGCCGTCCCGGTGCCGGCCGGGAGCACGGTGACCCTCTCATCCGCCACGGGCCCGAACACGGCCGGCGTGGTCTTGATCGAGAGGCCGATTCGGGTCAGTGCCGCCGCCAGCACCGCAGCGAGCAGGATGCCGAGCAGCCATCCTCCGGCTGCGCCCCGGCGTTCCTCGCCGAGGACCTCGGTGGCGGGCTCGCCGGTGGCCGCCCCCTCACCGAACAGGGTCTCGGCGGCGGGCCACAACCACCGAACGATGGCGAACAACACAAGCAGGCCCAACACTGCGCCGAGGAGACTGCGCCGTCTCCCCGAGACACGAGACTGGCCCTGTCCCAGGGCCAGGGCGAAGAGAACCACGCCGAGGACGGCGAGGGCGATCAGGGCCCAGGCGAGCAACGGACCGAGATCGAGATCGGATCGGAAGTCCAGGTCGAACAGAGGCGCGCCCTCGGTCGCTCCCGGCAAGGAACGAGAGGCAACCGCGACCACATAGCCCAACGCCAGCACCGCCGCGGATGCGGTGAGCATCGAGACCACACGACGACGGCTCACCGCCAGGCCTCGAGAGTCTCGCTCCCGGCCAGCTGAACCGCGAGATCGAGGGCCTCCTCCAGGGTGCCGGCAACCGGGGCCCCCAATGCGTGCAGGGCGTCGAGATGATGGGAGCCCCCGTCGTAGAGGACGATCCCGGCGCCGACATCTCGTGCGGCGATGGCATCGTCGGGGGTGTCGCCGATGAGCAGGACGGTGGCCGGCTCCCTTTGCAACTTGGCGAGATGAGTCTCCAGATGACCTGCCTTCAGCCCCCCGGTCGCGCTGGGCAGCCCGTCGATGGAGACGAAACGGTCGGCGATCCCATGTGAGGCCACGATCTGGAGCAGGTGATCGTGCATCGACATCGAGAGAAGGGACTGGGACCAACCCAGCTCGACCACCCGGTCGATCGTCTCCGAGGCGCCCCTGGTCAACGGGGCCTGCTCCGCCCGGGCCTCGTACTCGTCATGGAATGATTTGTTCAGCTGCGCCCATTCCATGTCGGTGACGGGGCGGGCGAACAAGGACTCGTAGAACCCTCGTACCGGCCGGGTGAAGTGGTCGCGGTACCCGTCGTGGTCGATCGGGTCCACCCCGAATCGGGCGGTGCCGACATTGAGCGACTCGATCACGACGTCGAGGTCGTCGAGCAGGGTCCCGTTCCAATCCCACACGATGTGAAGGGGGCGCACCCGACAAGGTTACGGAGATGCGGGACCGAAGACAGTCCCGGGTCGGGCCCTAGAGCTCCATCCTCCCGGCCAGGGCGCGGCCCAGGGTGAGCTCGTCGGCGTAGTCGAGGTCGCCGCCGACCGGAAGCCCGGAGGCGAGACGGGTCACCTTGACCCCGAGCGGCTTCAGCTCCCGGGCCAGGTACATCGCGGTGGCGTCGCCCTCCATTGTCGGATTGGTTGCGATGATCAACTCCTTGATCTCTTCCCTCCCGATCCGCCCCCGCAACTCCTCGATCCGGAGCTGACCGGGGCCGACCCCGTTGATCGGCGACAGTGACCCGCCCAGGACGTGATATCGCCCCCTGAACTCCTGGGTGCGCTCGACCACGATTATGTCCTGAGGGCGCTCCACCACGCATACCAACGATGTGTCCCGACGCGTGTCGCGACAGACTGCGCATTCGTCTCCGGCCGCCACGTTGAAACAGCGCTCACAGAGGGTCACCTGATCCCTCATGTCGTTGATGGCGGTGGCCAGACGCCGGGCGTCGGCTTCCTCGACACTGAGGATGTGAAAGGCGAGTCGCTGCGCGGTCTTCTGCCCGATCCCGGGGAGACGGGCCATCTCGTCGATGAGACGCTGGACCGGCCCCTCGAACATCAACCGAGCAGGCCACCGAGGTCGAGACCTCCGGTGAGCCCTCCCAGCTGGTCGGACGCCGCGCTCGATGCGGCTTCGAACGCCTGCCGAACCGCGGCCACCACCAGGTCCTGAAGCATCTCCACATCGTCGGGATCGACCACTTCGGGAGAAATCGATATCTCGACCAACTCCTGGGCGCCGGTGACGGTGGCGACCACCATCCCCCCGCCGGCACTTCCCTCGAAGGTCCGCGTCGCCAGCTCCTGTTGGGCAGCAGCCAGCTGCTCTTGCATCTTTTGTGCTTGTGCCATGAGCTGACGCATGTCGGGCTGACGGTTCATCGTCGCCCACGGTAGTTGTCCCCCTGCCTAGCGGGGGACAAGGTCACTCCTCGACGACCTCGGCCCCGAGCTCGGTGGCCAAGAGCGAGGTCGGATCGGTCGTTGCATCGGGCCGTTCTTCGAGCTGGGTCATGTCGATGGTCTGTTCGGCCCCGTCCTCACCGCCGTCGAAACCCTCTCTGAGCCCGAAGCGAACCCGCACCGGGCCGCCGAGGAGGTCGCCGGCCCTGGTCGCCACGATTGCAGCTACCGCATCGTCCTCCTGGAGCGACTGGAGATGAAATCCGTGGGGCACCTCGAGCACGATCACGTTGCCGTCGACTGCGGCGGGCACCGCTTCACGGAAGAAAGCCCATCTCCTCGCCCCGAGAACATCGCGCAAGGAACCGAACAATCCGGGCCAGACCTTTTGCAGCTGTTCGAAGGAGACATCGAACGCCGGGGACTCGGGCTCGACATGTGTGGCAGGCTGATCCCTCCCGAGCTCTTCGACCAAGACTGCCGGAGGCGGCGACGCCGCCGGCCGAGAGTCCGGCTCGGTGCGGGCCGGTTCGGTGTCGGTCACGTCGCGCCTCTCCGGTCCGGGCGCCGACACCGGCGGGACCGGGTCGGGCTTGCCCAGCCGTCTCTCGATCCGTTCCACCCTGGACAGGACCGCTTCGGCATCGCTGGCCGTCTCGGGACGGGTCAGCTTGATCAGGGCCAGCTCGGTCATCAGTCTCTCCTCACGTCCCTCGCGGAGACGGACCAGGGCATCGCCCAACAGATCCACCGCTCTGAGGACATCGGTGGCGCTTATCACCTGGGCCGCCTTTCGCCAGGACTCGTACACGTCGGCAGGCTCATCGGCGATCTCGGCGAGGTTGGGGGCGTAGTGAGCCAGGAACGCTCCTCGGAAGAAGGCCACCGACTCGGCCACGAACCTCCTCAGGTCGACCCCGTCGGCGGCCAACTCGGCGACCAGCTCCAGTGCCGACTTGGCGTCCTGGGCGGCGACCGCCTCGACCAGCCGGGTGAACGCCTCGGAGTCGGCGAGACCGAGGGCTCGTCGAACCCCGCCCACGTCCACCGAGCCGGCGCCCAGGGCGGCCACCTGCTCCAGCAGCGACAGGGAGTCGCGCACCGACCCGCCGGCGTGACGGGCGATAGCGATCAAGGCTTGAGGGTTCGTCTTGTACCCCTCGCGCTCCGCGATCAGGCTGAGGTGCCCGGCCAGCTCCTCGATCGGGACCGGATGGAAGTCGAATCGCTGGCTCCTCGACCGGATGGTGTCGAGGAGCTTGTAGGGCTCGGTGGTGGCCAGCACGAAGTAGACATGTGCCGGCGGCTCCTCCAGCGTCTTGAGCAGGGCGTTCCCGGCCGCCTTGGAGAGCATGTGCGCCTCGTCGAGGACGAACACCCGATTCGAGGTGGCGGACGACGCCACCGTGGTCACGCTCACCTTGATGTCCCTGATGTCGTCCACAGAGTTGTGCGAGGCGGCGTCGAGCTCGAGCACATCGAGGGAAGACCCTTCGGTGATGGCGACACAGCTCGGGCACACGTTGCACGGCGACCCGTCGGCGCCCCGGTTCTCGCAGTTCAGCGCCTTGGCCAGGATGCGGGCGGTCGTCGTCTTTCCCGTCCCCCGGGGCCCGGTGAACAGATAGGCGTGGGCGACACGGCCATCGGCGACCTCCCGGGAGAGGGTGGTGGTGACATGGCCCTGGCCGATGACGTCGTCGAAGGTCTGTGGTCGGTACTTGCGGTAGAGGGCCTGATAGTCCACCGGGGTCTACGGTAATCAGTAGTCGGTTCTCAGTGGTCAGTAGTCCGACACCGATCAGCGACTACCGACAACCGGTACTTCCCCTTCGGTTACGGGCCGGTTCCGTCGATACTTCGCAGGTGACCCAATCGCTCACCGAGGAGCCATCCACCGACGCGGTATCGGCACCGCCTGCGGTGTGGGCCCGGGGGCTGGTCCGCAAGTTCGGGAAGACGGTGGCGGTCGATCGAGTCGACCTCTCCATACAGGCGGGCGAGTTCTACGGGCTGCTCGGTCAGAACGGGGCCGGGAAGACAACCACCATCAAGTCGATCGTTGGTCTTCTCCGCCCCAACGCCGGCTCGGTGGGGATCGGTGAGTTCGACACATGGCAGAGCCCGACCGAGGTCAAGGCCCGGATCGGAGTCCTCCCCGAGGAGTTCAACCTGTACGAGCGACTGACCGGGGCCGAGCTGCTCGACTTCACCGCCGCCATGCACGGCCTGGACCGTCACGAGGCGACACGGCGACGCAACGAACTGCTCGACATGCTCGACCTGATCGAGGCCGGGTCGAAGCTGGTCGGCGACTACTCGAGAGGAATGCGCAAGAAGATCGCCCTCGGCGCCGCCATCATCCATCGTCCCCCGGTCCTGTTCCTCGACGAGCCCTTCGAAGGTGTCGACGCGGTGTCGGCCCGGCTGATCCGCAGTCTCCTGCAACAGGCCGCCCAGGGCGGCACCACCATCGTCTTCTCCTCCCACGAGATGCATCTGGTCGAGAAGCTGTGCACCAGGATCGGGATCATGGTCGCCGGGCGCCTGACCATCGAAGAGACCCCCGAGGGGTTGTGCCGCCGGATGGGCGTCGACAACGTCGAAGACGCATTCATCTCCGCGGTGGGTGGACGCACCACGGACTCGTCCTGGTACGCCGGCTAGTGGTCGGGACACTGGTCGGGCTCAAGGCCCGACTCACCTGGAACGGGTTCCGCAGCGACAAGCAGCGGCGGATCGGGCTGCCCGTCGCCGTCATCCTCCTCGGCTGGGCCGGGATCTGGCTGGCCCGGTCGCACTATCGGACCCTGGTCTGGCTCGGTGAGACCGATCCAGGGGCGCTGCCCGACTACCTGGCCTGGAGCGCCCTGTTCGCATTCCTGGTCTGGGTGACCCTTCCGGTCGTCATCTTCCCGCTCGACGAGAACCTCGACCCCCAGCAGCTCGCCACCCTCCCCATCTCGCCCAACCGGATGGTGACCGGTCTCGCCGCCGCCGGCTTCGTGGCTCCATCGACGGTCGTGCCCCTGTTCCTGTTGTCGGCGAACGGGGCCGGGATGGCGGAGGCGTGGTGGATGACCATCCCCGCCTCCCTCCTCTTCCTCGGTCTGCTCTCGGTGGGGGGCCTGCTCTTCTCGTCGGCGATCTCCGCCGTTCTCCGCACCCGCAGAGGGCGTGACATCGCCACCTTCATCGTGCTCGGGCTGGCCGCCGGATCGTTCTTCACCTACCGCTCGGTCAGCGACAGCGTTGACCGTCTCGGTATCGGGGGAGCGGCCATGGCCACCCCGATCCTCGATTGGTGGCCTCTCATCCCGCCGGTGGCGGCGCAGAAGGCCGTGATCGCCGCCGCTGACGGGCAGGTGGGCGGGGCCCTTCTCGCCCTGACCGCCGGGCTGGCCGGTCTCCTCCTCCTCGCCCTGCTCTGGCGGGGCCTGCTCGACTGGCTGCTCACCACCCCGGCGCAACAGAGCAGACCGGCGTCCCGAGCCCGAAGGCTGGGTTTGACCGTGGGGCCCTGGGGGGTGATCCCGACCATGGCCCGCAAGGAGCTTCGGTTCTATTTGCGCGATCCTCGTCAGCGTCTGGTGTGGACCGGGACGGTCATCTTCGTCGGCCTGGCGATCGGCGGGGTTGTCATGAATGCAACGGGCTTCTTCGACCTGCGGGAACGGGAATGGGCCCCGCTGGTTGCTCCGATCCTGGTCCTGTTCGTGGGACTCCCCATCGCCCTCAACCTCTTCGGCTGGGAGCGCAATGCGGCCAGCTACCTGTTCGTCCTCCCTCCCCGGGCCCATCAGATCCTCCTCGGCAAGAACCTGGCGGTGGCGATCGCGCTGGTGGTGGAGACAACCGTGCTCACCATCGGCCTCGCCCTGTTCACCGGTCAGTGGACCTGGGTGTGGCTGGTGGCGCCGCTGACACTGGCTGCCATAGGTTCCCAGCTGGCGGTGGGCAACATCGTCTCAGTGCTTACCCCGCTCCGCTTGCCCCGGGAAGGGACCGATGTGTTCGCCCAATCGACCGAGCAGGGTTGTCTGGCCATAGTCAGCCAGACCGTGTCGTTCTTCGCCATCGGCATCCTGTTGGTGCCGCCGGCTTCGGCGGTGGTGCTGACCGTCGAGTTCGGCCAGGCCCTGGCACCCTGGATCGCGGCTGTCGTGGCGATCGGCTGGGGGCTCGGTCTCTACCTGATCTCGCTGTACGTCGCCGGCCGTCTCCTCCGTCGTCGCATGCCCGAGGTACTCGCCTGGGTCCAGGTGGTCTGAAGCCTGGCCGGCTGGCCAGGCCTCCGGCGCCTACCCCCGCTTCCCCACCACCCGGGCCACCACCGCCCAGCCGAGGACGGTCCAGGCGATAAGGATGGTGCGTGAGACGGCGACGTCGGTGGCCAGCCCTTCGCTGAGACTGCTCCTGATCAGGTTGGCCATGTGGTAGAAGGGGAGGACCCGATGCGCCGTCTCCGCCCAGTCGGGAAAGCGATCGATAGGGATCACGATCGGCGAGAAGAGAAGGACCACGAAGATCACGACGTTGGTGATCAAGTTGGTGATGCGCGGCTCGGGGATGGCAATGGCCATCCCGTAGCCGACCGAAGTGGCCATCAGGGAGGCGAGAAGGGCCAACGGCACCACCGTCCATGAGACATCGAGGGTCACCTCGAACTGCCTCGACGCCAGCAGGGTGGACAGGGCGGCGATAGGCATCGAGATCGCGGTGAACACGGTGAACGTTGCCGCCACCGGGGCGAGACGGGGGACCGGCAGCGACCAGGTGAAGTCGTGGGTGCCCCGCGACTTCTCCTGCATGACCAGGATCGGCACCATGACGAACCCGACCGGGATCAATGACAGCGCGGGGATGCCGGTGACGAGGAAGAGGGCGGTGCGCGGCTCCAGGGATCCCAGGTAGAACTTGTACATGACCGCGGCGCCTATCCCCATCACGAACTGGGTGAAGACGATTCCGGTGAAGAGGATCTTCTGCTGGGTGAGCACCCAGCTCAGCATCGCGGTGTAGCTGGCCCACCAGTATGAGGGCCCGCTCCGGACCGGTGTCTCAATCGTCGTTGCAGTCACTTGCGCCTCCCCAGGACGAGGGCGGTCAACCCGACGGCGATGATGGTCCAGGCCAGCACGATGAGGTACGAGACTCCGAGGTCCGCGACGATGCCCTCGGTGAGGCCTCCTCTCACGATCACCCCCATGTGATAGAAGGGCAGGACCCGGTGCACGGAGCCGAGCCAGTCCGGGAGGTTCTCGATCGGGTACGTGATCGGAGTGAACCCGAGGAGCCCGAAGGCGAGGATCTGGGAGAGAAGCTGGGTCAGGCTCGTCCTTTCGATGGAGTGAGCCAGGCCGTACCCGATCATGGTCCCTGATACGAGGACGAGGACCACCGCCGGCACGATGCTCCACGAAACCTGGTACTCGACCTCGAGACGCAGCCCGGCGACGAGCAGAGCCATGAGCATGGACGGGATGCTGACCACGGCACACAACAGCACCCAGGCCGCCACCGCCGCCGATCGGGGGACTGGCAGTGACCAGCTGAAGTCGTAGGTGCCCGCATCCTTCTCCGAGGCGATGAGCTGGGGAGCCACCACCAGACCCACCAGGACGAGAGCGATGATCGCCGCGCCGGTGGCCAGATAGAGAGCCACCGTCGTGCTCACCTCGGTGAAGAAGAGACTGATCCCCACCGAGAAGCCGGCGGCTACCAGCATCTGGACCACGATCAGCACCGGCAGGAAGAGACGCATCGAGGTCAGGTGCCAGCGCAGCATTGCGCTCAGACTCCGCCACCAGTTGCCGGTCCCGGTCCGGATGACGAGCGGGGGCGTGACCGGGCTCGCGGTCACGATGCCACCTCCACCGGCTCTGCGGAGCGGTGGCCGGTCAGACGGATGTAGGCGTCCTCGAGGGTGATGGCGCCCAGGGCGTACTCCTCGGCGATCCCATCACCGATCAACCGCTGAGCCCAGGCGATGCCGTCTGCCGCATTCTCCTCGTCGATTATCGAGAGCAGGTTGTTGCCCACCCGCGAATGCTCCCGGACCAGGGGCGGCAGCTCCGGGGTGAGTGATCCGGGGCTGAGCATGACCTGCAGTCTCAGACACCCGCGGTCGGCGATCTTCAGGGACGAAGGGGTGCCCTCCGCCACCAGCGTCCCATCGGAGATGATGGCGAGACGATCCACCGCCTTCTCCGCCTCCATCACATTGTGGGTGACCAGGAACACGGCAGCACCCATCTCGCCGAGGTGCCGGATCTGCTCCCAGAGAAGCCGGCGACGCAGCGGGTCGACGTCGTTGGTCGGCTCGTCGAGGATGACCACCCGCCCCGGGACCACGGTGACCATGACGAAACCGACCAGACGGCGGACACCACCCGAGAGCTTGGCCCCCAACGTGTCACGCCATTCGCCTATCTCGAGCACATCGATCAGCTCGTCGGCTCGGGCCATGATCGCGGAACGCTCGCCACCCCGGATCTCTCCGGCGAGACGCACCGCCTCATGCAGCTTGAAGGACTCGATCGGCATCGGTGCCTGTGGCAGATAGGAGCAGAGCTGCCGGGCGGCGTCGGGGTCCGCGATCAGGTCGTGCTCTCCTAGATGCATGGTGCCCGAGTTCGGCTTGAGCAGCCCGATCATCTGTTTGACGAAGGTGGACTTGCCGGCTCCGTTGGGCCCGAGCAGCCCGTACACCTCGCCGGGCCGGACCTCGATCGTGATGTCCCGATTGGCAAAGCTCTTGCCCTTGTCGTAGCTCTTGGTGACGCCCTCCGCCTTGAACACCCAATCGCTCACAGCTTCTCTCCCTTCACCGGGCCGACCATGGGGAAGAAGACGAATGAGAAGGCGTACTCCTCTCCGTCCTTGTCCTCGAGGAGTTTCATCTCCTCGACGATCTCCCCGATCCGCTCGGTGAACTTCGAGGCGTTCACCTCGCTCATCGGGATGACGCATCGGCCCAACGTCCCGGTTGGGTCCGTTCCCGGGCTCTGCAAATGCCCGAGCAGACCGGCCATTGCGTCGAGCCGGGCCCCGTCGAGAACCACACCCACCCCGGCGCTGATCACCCTGTCCTTGTCCGTGGCCTTCTCGATGAGATCCCGGGCGGGAACGAAGTTGGTGGCGACTGCGCGGTAGACCCGCTCCAGCATCGCCCCCCGCTTCCGGGTCTCGACCACCTCCACGACTCCCAGGTCCTGCAACAGGTTCAGGTGGTAGTAGAGACGGGTGACCGGGACATCGAGACGCCGAGCGAGCTCACCAGCGGTCGACGCCTCCATGAGTTGGTAGAGGATCCGTAGTCTGGTCGGGTTGTTGAGAGCCTCCAGGACCCGAACGTCTTCGATCTCGAATGTCGTTGCCTGCGCCATGGCGGAGGTTTAGTTCAAATCGACTGAATGCTCAAGCGATTTGAACACGGACACCGGCACCTGAACATTCACCAGATCCGGCCCGGCTTCGAATGCCGATCGGCGGTACCGAGATGCAGGAGGCGACGGCTCGGTCTTACCCTGCGTCGGCCCATGGGAGATCATCGGCCGAGAGAACGGGTCGCGCCCGAGTCCAAACCCCCGTCGCCACACTTCGGAACCTGGGCCCGGCTTCTTCTCGCAGTCCTCTTCCTCTATGTGTTCCTGGTCGGGATCAAGGCGCTGGAGAGAGGAATCGGCGCCCTCGGTGCCGGATTCGTCGAGGACGTGTTCGCCACCGTCGCCCACCCGCTGGCCGGGCTCGCCGCCGGAGTCCTGGCCACCGTGCTGGTCCAGTCGTCGTCGGTGACGACCTCGACCATCGTGGGTCTGGTCGGCGCCGGCGTGCTCGGCATCGAGACGGCAGTGCCGATGGTGATGGGGGCGAACATCGGGACCACCATCACCGGGACGCTCGCCGCCCTCGGGCACGTTCGTCAGAATGCCTTCTTTCGCCGCGCTTTCGCCGCCGCCACAGTTCACGACTACTTCAACATCCTCGCCGTCATCGCCCTCTTCCCGCTGGAAGTGCTGTTCGGAGCGGTGAGCCGGATCGCCATCGCAATGGCCTCCCTGTTCGACGGGCTCCTCCCGGGAGTGAGCGACGACCCCGGCCCGGTCAAGCGCGCCATCGAGAGCCCGGTCGATGCGATCAGCGGGGCCCTCGAGAGCCTTGGATGGGAACGGGCGGCGGGCAGCATCCTGATCGGATTTGGCGTCGCCCTCATATTTCTCTCGCTATGGCAGGTCACCACTCAGATGCGATGGGTGGTATCGGGGCAGATCGAAGCGGCGATCAACCGGATCCTGGGCAAGGGGGCCGGAGCGGGGGCGATGCTGATCGGGCTCCTCCTCACCGTGGCGGTGCAGAGCTCGAGCATCACCACCTCGATGCTGGTGCCGCTGGCCGCAGCCGGCGTCCTCACCATCACCACCGTCTACCCGGTGGCGCTCGGTGCCAATGTCGGGACGACGATCACCGCATTGCTGGCGTCGGTGGCGGCCGACAACCCGGACGCCTTCGTGGTGGCCATCGCCCACACCACCTTCAACCTGCTCGGAATCCTGATCTTCTACCCGATCCCGATACTGAGGCGGACACCGGTTGCGATCGCAGAATGGGCCGCGGAGGTCGGGGCACGAAGACGTGGTCTGATCGCGGTCTACATCATCGGCATGTTCTTTGTCCTCCCCATCGTCATATTGTTCATCACCTGAGGAGTAGCCCATGTTCTCCCTGTTCCGGGACGCCCAACAACTGGAAAACGTCGAGACCCAGCTGGTGGGCATGCTGGAGACCTGCTCCCGCATGTTCGAGCTGGCCGTGGGCGCGCTGATGCGGACCTCGGATCCGGCCGCGGTCGCCGACGAGATCTTCGCCCTGGACAAAGAGCTGAACCGGACCGAGCGGGAGATCAGACGCGAGCTGTTGGTCCATGGCTCGGTGTGGGGGGCGGAGGTCGATTACGGGTTGATGCTGGCCTACATGTCGGTTGCCAAGGACGTGGAGAGAGTGGGCGACTACTGCAAGAACCTGTGGAACCTGGCCGATCTGGGAGTCGACTTCTCCGCCGGCCCTGACCAGGCCGAGATCCAGGAGCACTTCCGCCGGGTGGCCGAGTTGGTCGTGATCACCACCGAGGTGTTCCGGGACCAGAAGGAGAGCGCGGTGCACCAGCTCATCCCCGAGATCGAGAACGACGAGAAGCACTACGACGATCTCATGGCCGAGTTCATACGCTCGGACCAGCCCGGGACCTTCGCCGCTCCCCGGGCCATCCTCTATCGCTACATCAAGCGAATCTCCGCCCACCTCTCCAACCTGCTCACCTCGCTGGTGATGCCGGTGGACCGGCTGGACTTCTACAAGAAGTCGAAGGCGATCGACTCCGAGTGAACCCGGGTCGCCGATGAGGCTCGGCATCGATCTCGACGGCGTGGTCGCCGACTTCACCAAGGGCTGGGTCGACTTCTACAACCGGGACTTCGATGCCGATCTCGAGCCCGACCTGGTCGTCGCCTGGGACGGGCTGACCACCATGACCCACTTCGAGGACATGGGCGCCTTCTGGCGATGGTCGTCCGATCTCGACGGGCGATCACTGTTCTGGCACCTGGAGACCTTCCCCGGCGCCGTCGAGGCGCTACGCGAGCTGGACGCCGAGGGTCATCAGATAGTGATCCTCACCACCAAACCCAACTTCGCCATCGCCGACACCCACGAGTGGATCGCGGCCCACCAGATCCCGACCAAGGAGATCCACATCCTCGAAGACAAATGGCGGATCGACTGTGACGTCTACCTCGACGATGGGCCACGCATCCTGCCGGATCTGGTCGCACACCGGCCCGATCGTCTCGTCTGTCGCTATGTCCGGCCCTGGAACACGCCGGTGGCCGGGGCGGTGGACGTCGCCGACTTCGACGAGTTTCGCGTCCTGATCGACTCGGTGGAATGACCGCCCACTGCCCGATTAGGGTCGCGACACGCGATCCGGGGTCATCGCGATCATGGAGAACAAATAGGAGAGAACATGCAGAAGAGAGCCCTCTGGGCTTGTCTCGTCGTGCTTTCGCTGATCGTGGCCGCCTGTGGCGGCGGCGAGGGTGGCGAGGACTCCACGACGACCGCAGGAGCCGAGGAGACAACCACTACGGCAGCACCCGAGGAGACGACGAGCACCGCGATGGCAGAAGCGGAATTGGGGTCACCGGACAGACCGATTCAGGTCCTGTTCGTGCCTTCGGTCGACGCACAGGTGATCGTCTCGGGTGGTGATGTGATGAAGGCCGCACTCGAAGAGGCCACCGGTCTCAGTTTCGAGGTCAGCGTCCCGACGTCGTACGCCGCCACCATCGAGGAGATGTGCGCCGCACCCGAGGACACGATGGGCTTCATCCCCGGATTCGGATACGTGCTGGCCAACAACCTGTGCGGTGTCGACGTCGCCTTCAAGGCGGTCCGCTTCGGATACGGCGTGTACTGGGCCCAGATCCTGGTGCCCAGAGACAGTGAAATCGCCAGCATCGAAGACCTGGACGGACTGTCGTGGGCGTTCCCCGATGTGAACTCGACCTCCGGTTACCTGGTCCCGCTGGTCCAGTTGGAGGAGGCGGGCGTGACCGCCGGTGAGCCGGTGGAGACCGGTGGCCACCCCAATGCCGCCCTCGCCGTCTACCGGGGCGACGCCGACTTCGCAACCACCTTCTTCAGCCCGCCGCTGATCCTCGAAGGTGACCCCTGGCAGATCGGCGACGAGCCCGACGTCCCCGAGGACCTGGTGGACTCGTGCGCCCCGAACGAGGAAGGCGACCTGTTCTGCGGGGAGAACTTCCGGGTGCTTGATGCGCGAGCCAGCGCCACCGAGGAAGCCCCGGACATCGTGCAGCAGGTCCGGATCCTCGCCATCTCGCCTGAGATCCCGAACGACACCCTGTCTTTCGGCCCCGACTTCCCTGCCGAGTTGCGGGCACAGATCGAGGAGGCGCTGTTGGCCTTCGCCGCCGAGTGCGAAGACAACGACGACTGTGCCTGGAACGACTCCATCGGTAACCAGGACTTCTATGGATGGACCGGTATCGAGCCGGCCACCGACGCCGAGTACGACGAACTGCGCAAGGTCGTCGACACGGCCGGGATCGATCTGGAAGACCTCTAGGCCGACACCGTTCGATTGGAGGGGGCGCCAAGGCGCCCCCTCCTACACTCCCCTCGGAGGCAAATGCTCCAGGTTGAGAACCTGACCAAGGTCTACGACGACGGGACGGTCGCGCTGCGCGACGTTTCCTTCGAGGTCGCCGAGGGCCAGTTCCTGGCCATCATCGGTCTGTCCGGGTCGGGCAAGTCGACCTTGCTCCGCTGCATCAATCGTCTCATCGATCCGACCGAGGGCCGGATCGTGTGGAAGGGGGAGGACATCACCGCCGCCTCCGAGGAGGAGATGCGACGCATCCGGCGCCGGATCGGCATGGTGTTCCAGAACTTCAACCTTGTGCACCGATCCAGGGTGATCACCAACGTGCTCGCCGGCAGACTCGGCTACACCAGCCCCGCCCTGGCCCTGGCCAATCGGTTCTCCCGGAGCGACCGTGAGCGAGCCCTGGCACAGCTGGCCCGTTTCGGGCTGGAGGGAAAAGAACAGAACCGCACCGAGGAACTGAGCGGGGGCCAGCAGCAACGGGTGGGGATCGCCCGGGCCATGATGCAGGATCCGGAGATGATCCTGGCCGACGAGCCGGTGGCCAGCCTGGACCCGGTCCTGGCCCACTCCATCATGCAGTACCTGGAGGACATCAATCGCTCCGACGGGGTCACCGTGTTGTGCAGTCTCCATTTCCTCGACCTGGTCCATCGCTACGGGCAGCGGGTGATCGCGCTGAACGAGGGACGTCTCGTCTTCGAGGGTCTGCCCTCGGAGATCGACGACGCCATGTTCAAGGACATCTACGGGCAGGAGGCGGAAAGGGTTGGCTGACCTCGACACCTCGGCCGAGGAGACTGAGCCGGGAATCTCAGAACAGCCGCCCAAGCGCCGTCGGCTGAGGAGTCTGTGGATCTTCCTGGGCCTCCTGGCCGGATTCGTCATCTATGCCTATGGATTCCAGGTGACCGAGGTCAGCCTGGACAAGATCACCGACGAGACCCGGCAGACGCAGTTGTTCCGGGTCATCCGCGCTCTGGCCCAGCCCGATCTCATCACCTACGAGGTCGAGTCGACCGACATCGACCTCGACTACATGATCCCATGCCCTGCCGGTGGCTTCGAAGCCGAGCCAGTGCAAGGTGAGGCCATTTTCACCGTCGACCCGCCCTGTGCCGAGCCCCGGGAGGTGGTGACCATCACCGGGTCGGGATTCAGGGCCAACGACAACGTCCAGGTGTTCTTCGTCCCGCCCAACGGGACCGAGCTCAGGTTGGCCAATGTCCGGACCGACCCCGAAGGCTCGTTCCAGGTCGACGCCCGTCTCTCCAACCGACCGGACACCGAGATCCAGACAGTCCGGGTGAAGAGCCGGCTCAACGCGGGCTCCATCTTCAGCCCGGTCTATGTGGAGGGAGAGAACGGCGAGATGCTTCGCTCCCCACGCTGGTCGGAGAACGCGGTGCAGACTCTCGACCTGATCATCGAGACGGTGTTCCTCGCCCTCCTCGCCACCACGCTGGGGACGCTGATCGCCATCCCCCTCTCCTTCTTCGCCGCTCGCAACCTGATGCGTGACGTGCGGATGCCGGCGCTGCAACTCGGTCTCGCCATCGCCGGCATCCCGATAGGGCTCTACATCGGCCTGCTCGTCTCGAGGGAGTCCCGCCGTCTCATCGAGACCCTCCCCGACTCTGCCTTGTTGCAGGCCGCGGTGGCGTTGGCGGCCGGAGCCGTGGTGGCCAGGCTGATCCCGATCGCGGTCCCGGTGCCGGGCTCGAACGTCACCCGGACCGCTCGCATCGGGGCGGGAATCGCAGCCGCCCTGGTCGGTCTGATCGCCGCCCAGGCCCTGGTCCGCTTCTCCCAGATCGGAGGAGCATGGGCGGCGGCACGACTCGGCGTGTTCGACTTCATCGGCCAGTTCGTGGTGTTGCTGGGGCAGATCCTGGGAGCGGCCTTCGATGCGTTCGCCGCGATCGGCCTGGCCGGGGTCCTCGCCTATCTGGGCAGCCGGTTCGGATACCGGCTGGGACGTCGGGTCAGCGGCGGGCTGAACCGGGCGCTCTCGATCCTCGCCGGCGCCTTGGCCGGGGCGCTCCTCGCCATGGCCGTGGGACAGGTGGTGGCCTGGCTCTACCAGATCGTGGACAGACAGAGCACCGTGGTCATCCCGGCGGTCGTGGGTGCGGTGCTCGGGGCGGTCCTGGCCTGGCGCTCCTCACAACGGGGGCCGATCGGGATCGGCCTCGCCGTGTACTACACGGCCCGAACCGTGTTCAACGCGCTCCGTTCAATCGAGGCGCTGGTCCTCGCCCTGGTCTTCGTCATCTGGGTCGGTCTCGGCCCCTTCGCCGGCGCCCTCGCCCTGGCCCTGCACACCATCGCCGCCAACGCCAAGCTCTACTCGGAGCAGGTGGAGAGCATAAACGCCGGTCCGGTCGAAGCGGTCCGGGCCACCGGTGCCACCCGACTCCAGACCGTGGTCTATGCCGTCGTCCCTCAGATCGTCGCTCCCTACATCTCCTTCACGATGTATCGCTGGGACATCAACGTCAGGTTCTCCACCATCATCGGCTTCGTCGGCGGTGGCGGGATCGGATTCCTCCTCCAGCAGAACATCGGGCTCCTCAACTACCGGGCCGCGGCCGCCCAGATGCTCGCCATCGCCATAGTGGTGGCAACGATGGACTGGGCCAGCTCCAGACTCCGCGAGCGGTTCGTCTAGGGGCCCCAGCCCGCAAAGGCCATGGTCTCGACCACGGCGAGCCGGGCAGGGATGGCCCTCTAGCCTTGGTCTTCATGGACGGGATGCTGAGACGGGGCCGCCAGGACCGGGAGCGGCTGGAGCACGAGCTGCTGGCGCCGGCGGCGACGAAAGCGGACCAGTCGATGGGAAGGGCCGAAGAAGAGGAGCACGACGAGTTCCGCACCGCCTTCGAACGGGACCGCGACCGCATCGTCCACAGCAAGGCGTTCCGACGGCTCAAGCACAAGACCCAGGTGTTCCTCAACCCCGACGGAGACCATTTCGTCACCCGAATGACCCATACCATCCAGGTGAACCAGGTCGGGCGAGCCATGGCCAGGGCCCTCGGTCTCAATGAGGACCTGACCGAGGCTATCTGCCTCGGTCACGACGTGGGCCACTCCCCGTTCGGGCACACCGGGGAGGAGGCGTTGTCCCCGTTCGTCGAGGGCAACTGGCTCCACTCTGCTCATGGTGTGCGCACCCTGTCCTCGATCGAGCCTCAAAACCTGAGTGCCGAGGTCCTGGACGGGATACGGGCCCACTCCTGGCGGATCGATCCGCCACCCGCGACCCCGGAGGGCCGGCTTTGCCGGTTCGCCGATCGGATCGCCTATCTCACCCACGACGTGGCCGACGCCCTACGGGCCAACGTCCTCCAGTACCACGAGATCCCGACCCGGGCCCTGACCACGTTCGGGGCCACCTCACGCGAGTGGATCGGGTCTCTGGCGACCGCGGTCATCGAGGCCAGTCACCGGGCGGGAGAGGTGGAGATGGACCTCCATCATCTCGAGGTCATGGAAGAGCTGAGGAACTTCATGTTCGAAAGGGTCTACCTCAGCCCGGAGAGCGAGAGCCAGAAGCAGAAGGCGATCAACGTCATCCAGGATCTGGTCCGATGGTTCACCGATCGTCCTCTCGATGTGCCCGACTCGGCCACCACGCCGGGCGCCGAGCCCCTGGACCGTGCCATCGACTACGTGGCCGGCATGACCGACCGGTTTGCCCTGCACACCCACGACCGGCTGTTTCGGCCCGGGCTCCTCGACTGAGCGCTGGCCGACTCAGACTCTGACGGGGTGGCGAAGACGGAGGATCCGCCTGCGGCGTGGGTTGGCTCTCCTCGCCTCGCTCCTGGCCCGCCTGGCCTCGTGGACCTTTCTCAGGTCCCGGACATGACGCTGCCGCTCGGCAAGGATCGCATTGGTGTATTCGGGGCTGTGCATCATGAGGTTCTCTCCTTCGTCTTGGCTCTTCGGTGACATTGGCCAAGGTATGGGAGAGAGCCCGAGGGCGAATCGGTGATGACTGCCTAGATGGGAGCGGGGGTCCTGCCTATATCGGGCGGGAATCACCTATCGAAGAGACCTGCATCACGACCGATGACCACGGCCTCGGCGCGAGTGGAAGCGCCCAGCTTGCCCAGGATCGCCGAGACGTGATGATCCACCGTCCGGCTCGAGACAAAGAGGCGGTCTGCGATCTCGGCGTTGGTCATGCCCCCGGCCATGTGCCCGAGCACGTCCATCTGCCGGGGGGTGAGACCGAATGGGTTCTCCCTGGTAGCCCGGGTCGGCCCCCGCGGCACCCCGCTCACGCCGGCAGCGGCCAGCTCAGAGCGGAGTCGCGAGGCGAGCGGCGCGGCGCCCAGTTCGTCGAAGATGGTGAGCCCCTCCAGCTTGGCCTCGGTGCTGCCCTGGCTGAGCGCAACCGCCCGGTCGTAGGGCATGCCTCGCTCCGCCCAGAACGAGGCCACCTTCTCCCATTCCCCCTCCATGGCGAGACGGTAGGGCTCGGCCACTCCGGGTGGCGGCTGGTCGATCTCGCCGATCATGTGGAGCCAGAAGGCCAACTCACCCCCCCGCCAGGTCGGATCGCGCTGCAACGACTCGGCCAGGACCTCGCGGAGCCGGGGAAAGATGTCCCGATCGAGGGCGCCGCCTATCCAGACGAACTCGGCCATGCTGCTCCCGGCCGGGGCGGTCCGCTGTATCTCACCGGTTTGAAGCGCAGGCTCCCAGCCCTCGAGGAGATGGTTCTTCGCTTCCGGGTGACCGGTCCGGGCCTGGAGCCGGCCCAGCAACGAATTTGCCACCATTCTCGCTGTCGCCAGCTCCAAGTTCTCCAACACATACACCGCGTTGGCCTCGGCATCGGCCCAATCCCCCCGCATCTCAGAGATCAGACCGCGGGCGACCACGGCGTAGGCCTCGAAGCTGGCGATCTCGCGATCCATCGCCAGATCATGGGCACGAGCCACCCAGGTCGCGGCGGTGTCCAACTCCCGGAAGCACAGGGCCGACCAACCGATGTTGACCGCGGCCCGCATCTGCTCATGAGAGAACCCGAGCTGCGCCGACATGGCGAAGCTCTGCTCCACTTCCTCCATCCCCTCCGGGAATCGAGAGCCCATCTTGACCGCACCGATGTTGTTGAGGGCATGGGCTCGTGCCTCACTCGGCCCATCGCCCGCGGTAGCCATCGCCTTGTCGGCATACTCCAGAGTGCGCTCCTCATCACTGGCCAGCATCGCCAGTTGGGAGATGGTCGAGTAGGCGAAGGCGAGATCGTGGCCGCCTACCGCCTCGAGCACGGTGGCAGCCTCGTTGGCCAGTTCCACGGCCGAGGCTCGGCGGTTGCGCACCCAGGCGATCCGGCTCGCAATGAGAAGAGAGTTGCCCAGCTTGGCCGGATCGCCCAACCTCCGCCGGAACGAGATGCCGGTCTCGATGATCTCCTCGGCCCGGGTGTTCTCGTTGCCGAGATACTCCTCGTAGGCCCACAGATCGTAATGGTCGGCGCACATCTCGGCATCGAGCCGGTCCAAATAGGGCTCGAGCGTGCGAAGATGGGCGACCGCCTCGCTGTGACTCTCCATCTCGGCGGCGCGGCGGGCGGCGAGCGGGGCGAGTCGGAGGAGCGAGTCGACGTGGCCCCCCATCCGGGCATGGTGCGCCGCGCGGGCGAGGTCGTAGCCGAGACTCTCGACCGCCCGCAGCACCAGGAGATTCAGCTCGCGTCTCCTGATCTCGGGAAGATCGGACTCGACCGAGCGGCGGGCCAGCTCGTGTCGGAAGGAGAGGGCATCCTCCTCGAGCTGGAGCACCCCGGCAGCCTCGCTCTCGGCGACTGCCCGGTCCGATGGCCCGAGGACGGCCGAGACCAGGTCGAGCTCGGCCCGGCTCGGCACCACGGCCACCAGATCGACCAGTGAGCGCGCCCCGGGTGAGAGTCGGGCGACCCGGGCCATGACCGCATCTCGTATCGAGACCGGGACCGACTCGCGGTCCGAGGCGAGCAGCTCGGTGAGGAAGAACGGGTTTCCTGCGGAGATCTCCCACAAGCCGTCTGAGGAACCCCCTGCCGCCGTCGCCATCTCGGACACGGCCGACTCCGATAATGGGGGCAGGGTTATCCGATCCAGCACCGAGGCAGCGACATCTGCCAGGGCGACACGCAGAGGACGGTCACCCGGCACTTCGCCGTCGCGATAGGTGAGGACCAGAAGCCCGTGGGTACGGTCGATTCGCCTCCCCAGGTACTTGACCAGGTCGAGCGTCGCCTCATCGGCCCAATGGATGTCCTCGATCACCATGATCGTCGGTCGCAACACCCTCGCCACCAACTCGAAGAGGAGGGCGAAGACCTCGTGCCGATCCTGGCCTCGCAGCGCCTCTCCCAGCGTCGGCTCGTCGAGCGCCATGTCCCAGATCGGGCCGAGGGGACGGGCGGTGAGAAGATCGTCGCAACCGCCCCAGAGCACGTGGGCGTCGTCGAGATGAGACCGGGTGAAGAGGCGCACCGCCGACGTCTTCCCGATCCCGGCCTCGCCCCGCACCAGAACCGCGCGCCCGTTGCCCTGCCTTGCCGCCGAGAGGAGGTGGTCGAGGTGCTCTAGGACGTCGTCACGTTCCAGGAGTCGCATTCGTGGCGATGCTACCGGGGGGGCGTGTCGCCACTCCCTGACCGGGCACCTATCCTCCCGGGTTCGTGCTAGCCCTCAGTGACCTCCACAAACGCTACGCGGACGTGGCCGCCCTCGCTGGCTGCACCTTCCAGGTGGGCCGGGGCCGGATGCTGGGTTTCCTCGGTCCAAACGGTGCGGGCAAGACCACCGCCATGCGCACCATCTTCGGGCTGGTCACCCCCGATTCGGGGCAGGTCACCTGGGACGGCGAACCGATCACCAACGATCAGAAGCGCCGGTTCGGCTACATGCCGGAACAACGCGGTCTCTATCCCAAGATGAAGGCTCATGACCAACTGGTCTACCTGGGACGTCTGCGCGGGATGGAGGCGAAGGAGGCGGCGGCGGCGGCCGACATGTGGCTGGAGCGGTTCGGCCTCGCCGACCGAAGACTGGATAGGGTCGAGGTGCTCTCCCACGGCAACCAGCAGCGGGTCCAATTGGCGGCGGCGCTGGTGCACGATCCCGACCTGCTCGTTCTCGACGAGCCGTTCAGCGGTCTCGATCCTCTCGCCACCGAGACCATGGCCGAGATCCTTCGGGAGCAGACGGCGAGCGGCAAGGCGGTGGTGTTCTCCTCCCACCAGCTCGACCTGGTGGAGGACATCTGCGAGGAGGTGGCCATCATCAACGCGGGGAGGATCGTGGTCGAGGGGGACGTTCGAAGGCTGAAGGATGCCGCCCCGATCCGTCATCTCGAGCTCGAGCTCGACGGCGACGTGGGGAATCTGTTCGAGACCCTCGGCGATGTTCGTCAGGTCCGCTCCGAGGATCACAGCCACACCCTGATCATCGACGCCGGCACCGATATCCGCGGCTTTCTGGCCCGGGCCCAGGAGGTGGGCCGGGTGCGTCACTTCACCTACACCACGCCGTCCCTGTCCGACCTCTTCCGGGAGGCGGTGCGATGAGCTCGCTGAAGACGGTGTGGCGGGTGGCAGTGCGTGAGATTCGGGAACACGGTCGTTCCAGGGCCTTTCTGATCACGACCGCTCTCACCTTTCTCCTGGTGGCGGGTTTGGTGGTGGTCCCCGGTCTGATCGGTGGCGGCACCTCCGAGTACACGGTGGGAGGCGTCGGCGAGGGCAACGAGCCGATCGTGGCATCGGCCGAACTGCTCGGCAATGCCGCAGACGAGCCCGACGCCGAGCCCTCGGTGGCGATCGAACTGCGGCCGTTCGACGACCGGGCCTCGGCCGAGGCGATCATGGAGGAGGGTGAGCTCGACGCCATCCTCATCGACGGGCAGGAGGTGATAGTCGAGAGCGTGGGCGGGTTCGGGGAATCGGCGGTGCTCAGCTTGCTGCAGCGGGGGGCGGCCTCGGTCGAACTGGAGGCGATCGTCACCGAGTCGGGACAGGCCGCAGCCGATGTGATCGAGGTGATGACCTCGGATCCGTTGCAGACCACGACCCTGTCCGGGCCGGAGGCCGGGGACGAGACCCGGGGAGCCGTGGCCTATGCAGGGCTACTGCTGCTCTACATGGCCGTCTTGCTCTACGGGAACTGGATGCTCTCCGGCGTGACCGAAGAGAAATCGAACCGGGTGGTCGAGGTCCTCCTCTCCAGTGTCAAGCCCTGGCAGCTGCTCGCCGGGAAGATCAGCGGGATCGGGCTGCTCGGGATCGGGCAGTTCGCCGGCACCATCCTGGTCGCGGTGGTCGCGGTCCAGGTGTCGAATGTCGTCGAGCTCCCCAGCCTCGACGTGGCCACCGTGGCCAATCTGATCGTCTGGTTCGTCCTGGGTTTCCTGCTCTTCGCGGTCATGTACGGAGCCGCCGGGTCCCTGGTGAGCAGGATGGAGGATGCCCAGAACGTGGCCTTTCCCATGTCGATGATCGCGGTCGCCGGGTTCTTCGTGTCGATCACCGCCCTCTCCGATCCCGACGGGCCGGCCGCCGTGATCGGCACCCTCATCCCGCTGACCGCCCCGTTCGTGGTGCCGGTGCGGGCCGCCCTCGGCTCCATCCCGACCTGGCAGTATGTCCTCGCTGTCGTCCTCACCCTGGGGGCGATCGTGGGGCTGGTGTTCGTGGCGGGGAGGATCTACGCCGGCGGTCTGCTCCGCTTCGGGACCAGGGTCAAGTTGAGGGACGCCTGGCGCTCGGCGGGCACCTGACGGGAGTCACGAACGCAGGTTCGCCGATGACCCTGAGGGGTCTCCGATCAGGGAGATAGGCTCACCACGTGGGATACCAGCACGTCGAGATCGAGCGCCAGGGTCACATCGCCACGCTCTGGCTGAACCGTCCCGAGAAGCGGAACGCCCTCTCCTCGGACATGTGGGAGGACATCCCGGCGGCCATGGCCGAGCTAGACGCCGACGACTCGGTGAGGGTGGTGGTCCTGGCGGGGCGAGGTCCGGCTTTCACGGTGGGAATCGACATCGAGCTACTCGCCTCGATGCAGCCCGCAGGCGAATCGGCGGCGTCGTCCAACATGAGGCTGTACCGGCTGATCAGACGGATGCAGGAGACCGCCACCTGTCTCTCCGACTCACCCAAACCGGTGATCGCAGTGGTTCACGGCTATTGCCTCGGCGCCGGTATGGACCTGATCACCGCCTGTGACATCCGGCTCGCCTCCGAGGACGCGATCTTCTCGATAAGGGAGACCCGGATGGGCCTGGTCGCCGACGTCGGGACGTTACAGCGGCTCCCCGGCATCGTCGGGGCGGGGCACACGGCCGAGCTGGCGATGACCGGGCGGGACATCGACGCGGTTCGGGCCATGGCGATCGGGCTGGTCAACGCGGTCCATCCTGATCCGGACTCCACCATCGGGGCCGCCAAGGAGGTCGCGACCGAGATCGCCGGCAACTCCCCGCTGGTGGTTCGAGGGATCAAGACGGTGCTCGCCGCCAACGACGGCCGGACCGTGGAACAGGCACTCGACTTCGTGGCGCAGTGGAATGCCTCGTACCTGATGTCCAACGACCTCATGGAGGCGGTGGCGGCGTTCATGGAGAAGCGCAGGCCTGACTTCACCGGCACTTGAACCCGTCTCGACCGGCCGGACCGTTGACAACCCACCATTCGATCGGAGCCTGATGAGATCACGACATGCCTTCTGGGCCGCCTCGATGACACTGATACTCGCCGCCTGTGGAGGTGAAGCGGCGTCCACCACCACCTCGTCCCCGGTTTCGAGCACCACGCCACCGGGCGCCACCCAACCCAGCACCACCATCGTCACCACCACGACGTCGACCAGCGGGGCGGGGAGAGCAACCACTACCATCTCCGGGACCCTCCCCGGCGAGAGGATCGACTTCGGTCCGGCGGCGGGGGACACGGTGGCCGTGATCGGGGTCGCCCACGACGACGTGCTCAACCTGAGAGCCGCCCCGGGCGCCGACCAGCGGATCCTGGAGCGGATCCCGCCCTTGTACGACTCGCTGATCGCCCTGGGGCACACCCGGGATCTCTCTACCTCCTTCTGGATCGAGGTCGAGTACCGGGGCAGCACAGGATGGGTGAACTACAGATACATCGCTTTCCTGGGCGAGACCACAGACGTCACGGCCTCGGTCATCGAGGCGCTCGGGGAGACCCCGAGCGCGGCGACGATGCTCGAACTGGGACTGATCGTCGCCGAGAGCATGGCGTCGGAAGAGCCGGAGTCCGACATCGTCCTCACCTCGGCCCCCGAGGTCAGAGATCTGGGCGAGGTCACCTATGACGTGATCGGACTCGGGGACGACGCGGTCAGAGGTCTGCGACTGCACGTCTTCGGCCAACGCGACGGCGGGGGGTTCACTCTCCGGACCGTCGAGATGACCGCTCTCTGCGGACGCGGCGAAGACGGGGGCGCTTGCGTCTGAAAGGTCCCGGACGAACGGGGTCATAGGTCCCTCGCAGTAGGGGGCCTATGACCCTCGTGCATTCCTTCACAAACCCCGATGCTCCCACCATAAGGCAGTTGGCCCGTAGGAAGAAGGAGGCATCAAATGACTGCTATCGACCGTGACAGGTTGGTCAAAGAAGAGATCAGCCCGGTCCGCAAGTCCGTACTTCTGCTCACCGCCGGAATCATGGCGCTCGTCGTCGGGTTCGGCTCGTTTGCGGGAGGCATCTTCGGAGCGTGGTACACCTGGGACCAGGCCGTGGCCCAGGATGTGACCACCCCCGACGACGCCGCCATCCCGGAGACACCGGTGAGAGGTCCTTTCTCGATGTGGGCACAGTCCGACATCATCACGCACCACCAGCTCGACAACACCGGGGGTCTGTATTACGCACAGATGCCTCGTGAGATCCCACAGCTGGATGAGAACGGCGCAGCCGTCCTCGACGAGAACGGGGAAGAGGTGATGGTTCCCAATGAGGCAAGGGCCTCATGGTTCAACGCAACCACCTTGACCACGGCTCTCGGGCTCGGGATCGTCGCCTACGCACTGTCTGCCTTTGCGGTGGTGATCGGGCTGACGCTGATCGTGACCGGGTATGTGTTCCTACAGATCCGCAAGAGGGCAGTCCTTCTCTGATCGACTCGTTCTACGGATCGAATCGGGCCCCCGACATGGGGGCCCGATTCATGTCCGAGCACCCCGGCGATCGCCGAGCGCAAGATCCCGGCGGTCACTCTCTCGCTGATACGCATTTGCCGCACATTGGGCTGGTTGGACCTTTC
>DATHUL010000040.1:0-3164 GCA_035462285.1 Acidimicrobiia bacterium | reverse complement strand
GTTGGATTCTCGTGGTGACCGACCGGACCCTTCCGAGGCGACCGATCACCGTCCCGGGCGTCGTGATCGCATTCGTGGTGTGAGCGTCGGTCTGCCCTTGCTGCTCGCCGCCGCAGTGGTGGTCGACCTTGTCGGGGCGGCGGCGTCACCGAGACCGGCCATGGCGACGCGGCTCGTCGTCTTCCTGTGGCTCTACCTCCTCGGCGAGATGTGGGCGCTTCCCGCGCTGACCCGGATCCCAGTCCTCGATGTTGGCGAAGTCGGCGGTGTACCGAAACACCTCGTTCCGGGGCCGGCCAACTCTTCGCTGCTCTTGCAGACGCATGATTCTCGTCCTTCCGATCAGGCGGCCAGGGTGCCGCCGAACACCTGCCAGGCCAGGGCCGACTTGGCAACCAGGCTGAGCAGGATGTAGGTGGACTCGCCGTACACGTAGTTCGACCAACGACCGACCTGCTTGTACTGGAGCACCATGACCATGGCGAAGACGTTGAAGAAGACGAACAGCGAGAAGAAGATCCAGTAGACGAAGCCGGGAGGGCTGGCCTCGACACCGGGGGCGACGAGATAGACCCCGATCGCCAGCCAGGGCACGGCCCCGGCAATGACCCCGAACCAGAAGGGAAGCCATCCGACGTTGTCTCCCGGCGTCTCGTACTTCTCCTGGAGGAGGCCGAACAGGATCATCGAGGCGTTCACGCCGCCGATGGCGAGGAGGGCGGCGATGTCTGCGATCCCGACCAACATTGCGATCAGGACCACCATCACCGAGGACGAGAGCGAGTACTCGATCCAACGTGCGTAGTTCCTCTTGCTCTCCAGGTTGCGCAGGTACCAGGGGAATACCCCCGGCATGGAGACCACGAAGTGGGCGGCTGCCGACAGGAGCAGGAACACGGCCACCCCCCAGGCCAGACTCACTTCGAACAACGGCTCGATGACAGGCTCCACCCCGGGCGGCCCGGTCATGAAGGTGCCGATCACCGGCAGGGTGAATTCGTTGGCCAGTGCCAGCACGGCCACCGCCTGGATCGCGTGCAGGGCACCCATGCCCAGGTTGTAGAGACGCAGTCTCGATGCGGGAAGGGCTCGTCTTTCGGTCATGGTCACTATTCGTAACGGAGGGTCGCGACGGATGAAAGGGGAGAACGGCCCCTGGGCCGAGCCGCAACTCAGTCGGCGGCAAGGGCACGGTCGGAAGGAGAGCGGAACCTGGCGGTCACCACCCGGTCATCCAACCACCGTTGCAGCTCGACCGCCTGCCTGCCTATCTCCTCGGCCGCTTCGGACCCGACATCCTCGAGCAGATCCCAGACGATCTCCCCCGAAGGCCGTTGCCCCCAGCCACCGACGATCCTCCCGTCCACCCACACCGTCGGCCCCGCATTCCCGTTCGAGTCGAACAGCCGGTCGTAGTGTGGGCCGAGATACCAATCCCGCTCCTTCCAGCCCATGGTGGTGGGGTCGAGCGAGGGGAGAAGGGCTGCCCAGGAGGGCACCGGGGCGACCGGCTCCAGATCGTCGCCGAGCAGGTAGGCCGGTCCCGACTCGATCTCGACCTCGATTGCGCCGGTGGCGGCCAAGGCCGCCCTCACCTGGGTCACCGGCCAGCCGGTCCACCATTTCATGTCTAGCTCGGTGCCCGGGCCGAAGGCGCCGAGCCAGAGGCGGAGGAGGGCGGCCTGCGCCTCGTCACGGCTCATCTCCTCTATGGGCGATCCGATCCAGTGGTCGGTCGGGGCCCAGCGGTAGAGACTGCTCACCCAGCTCCCCTTCGGTCGCCCCCGGATCACCTTCCCCTCGGCGGCGAGCAGGAAGAGGACTCGCGTCGACATCCCCACCCTGGTCAGCACCGAGCCGTCCTTCTTGTAGAAGGTGATCTTCTCGGCGAGCTCGGGCACGTCCCGGCTCAGCTCGGTGGCGACCGCTTCGCCCCGGACGCGGAGGGCGGACAGGGTTCGCTCCGACACCGATCTGACCCAGCCATCGCCATCGGAGGCGATCCCCGCCTTCTCGACCATGGCGACCAGACGCTTCCGCTCCGGGGCCATCAGAGCCACCGTCGAGGAGTGATGGAGAATCGGTGCCAGGTCGATCGGGATCACGAACATGGTCCGGCGCATGGCGAGGATCCTGACCAGGGAGCGTCGGTCGTATAGAGCGGCATCGAGATCGCCCTGCTTCATCCCCGGGACACGGGCCCGGGCGGAGAGGTAGACGGTGGCCGGGTCGGAGGAATGGAGCCCGACCACGGCCCGGGCCGCCTCCTCCACAGTGGCGGCGGGGGCGACGAGACGGTGGCGCAGGGCGAGACGGGCGCGCCGCTCCTCGTTGTCGATGCGTCGCATCTGGCGCCAAGTTAGACCGGTGGCCGACCGGCACGTCTGTCGCGTTGTCGCGTCAGCGAAACAGGATGACGAGGCCGAAGCCCAGGATGAGCAGGTTCCCCACCACCGATACCCCGGTCTTCCAGACTGGGCGAAGCCTTCGCCCGGCCGCCGCTCCCGCCGCCGCCACCACCGTCTGCCAGGAGAGGCTGGCCAGAAAGGCCCCGACCACGAAGAGGAAGCCGTCGCCTGCCGTCATCCCCTCGGCCACACCCAGACCGATGATCACCGCGGCGAAATAGACCACCGTGGTCGGGTTGATCACGGTGA
This sequence comes from Acidimicrobiia bacterium, assembly GCA_035462285.1. Lineage (GTDB taxonomy): Bacteria > Actinomycetota > Acidimicrobiia > Spongiisociales > ZC4RG35 > JARDZU01. The sequence continues at coordinate 507 of DATHUL010000040.1, read as the reverse complement.
GCCCGACGAAACGGCCATAGATGCGGGCCAGGTCCGCCCCTCGCTGCTGCTCTGCTGGTGGCGGCTCCGTTCCCACCAGGGCACGGCGCAAACCGACGACGGCTATCACTGCCAGCACCAAACCGCTCACCGTCCGCAGCGGCGCCCCAATCGACCCGGCGGCTCCAGCCAGTGCCGCGCCCCCGAGCACCGCCAGTGATGCATAGAGGAGGTCGGCCGTGGCCGCACCGGCGCCGGCGAAGAAGGCAGGGCGAAAGCCGCGTCGGATGCCGACCTCCATTATCAGGATTGCGATCGCCCCTACCGGGATCGCGATCCCATAGCCGGCCACGACGCCGGTGAAGAAGGCATCCATGGCACGGCAAATCTAGGAAGTGGGGGGAGCAGCGCCGGTTACCGTCCCTGCGATGTGGGCAGATCGTGACGTCAGACGCGTCGTCCTGGCGCGCTTCGTGTCCCGCATCGGGGGCGAGGCCGCCTTCTTCGTCGGCATCTGGGGCAAGGCCG
>DATHUL010000039.1:0-13148 GCA_035462285.1 Acidimicrobiia bacterium | reverse complement strand
GAGAAAAGGGCCGAATACGTCTCTACCGTCCGTTCGATTGCCACCGAGCGCGGGTGGCACGGGATCCTCAGACTGATCGACCGTTATCTGACGTGATCATTCCCATGATCCACTCGGCGAGACGACCGGAGTCGGATGACTGGCCCAGCGTGGCCAACCCGGCGTCCACGATCGTCTCCGGGATCGCCTTTCCCCGGCGCAACTCCATCAGCGCCCTCGAGTAGGCCGGGTCGAACTCGGGATGACCCTGAATCCCGATCAGAGTCTCCCCCACCTGCAGCATCGATACCGGGCAATGCTCGTTCCAGCCGAGGACCTCGGCATCAGGTGGGATCGTGTCCACCTGGTCCTGATGACTGCTCAGCACCCGATAGGAGTTGCCGAGCCCGAGCGCGGGGCTGACCTCGACCTCCTTCAGCCCCACCCCCCAGCCCCGCTCCGACCTGACCACAGAACCGCCCATCGCCTTGGCGATGAGCTGATGACCGAAGCAAATCCCGACGAATGGGACCCGAGCCTCGGCAACCTGGCGGACGAAACCCTCCAAGGCCCGGATCCAGTGCGCCTCGTCGTTGACCGAATGGCGGGACCCGGTGGTGATCCAGGCGTCGCACTCCCCGGGAGTGACGGGGAGCTCGCCGCCGATCACGTCGTAGACGACGACGTCGACTTGGTCGTGACCGGCGAAGAGGCGGCGGAACATGTCCGGGTAGTCGCCCGAGATCGGGCGAAGCTCGGGGCGAACATGGTCACAGACGAGTAGGCCGAGTCTCAATCTGCTCCCATTCTGGTGCGAGCCGGCCAGGTTTGAGCCATGCCCGAAAACGGGTAGGGAGCGAGGGCATCCCGACCAAGGAGAGACCGATGGAATGCCAGCATGGCTCCTGCACCTGTCAGGTGACCGCCGCCGATCCCTATTGCGGCGACTTCTGCCGTGAGCACGGGGTGATGGCCCAGCTCGGATGCGGCTGCGGCCACCCCGAGTGCCAGGGCTCCGCGATGTCCGAAGGTCTGTGAGCCGGGGCTTCCCCGCCGCTCACTGACCGAAGCGACCATCACGCCAGAGAAGGGCCTGTTTGAGGCCCTTCTCTGCTGCCAGCCGCTCGAACTCCTCGCGCTCGGGCACACGCGCCGACTCGATCTCCGCTCCGAGCAGCACCGCCTCGACCAGGGCCTGCCGGAACCCGGCCGTCTCCCAGGAGCGGTTGACCGCCTTCTTGGTGAGACGCATCGCCAGCGGGTCGACCACCGCCAGCGACCGAGCCAGTCTCATCGTCTCCTCCTCCAGGCGATCTGTGGGCACGACCCGGTTCAACAGCCCGATCCTCAGCGCCTCCGCCGCCCCGACCCGATCATCACCGGTCAGGATCAGCTCCTTGGCCTTCCTCGCTCCGACCAGCCAAGGCATCACATGGGCGACCACTGCAGAGCCGAACCTGATCTCGGGCTGGCCGAACACCGCGTCGTCGGACGCCACCGCCAGGTCGCACATCATCATCAGATCACAACCGCCGGCGAGGCAGTGCCCATGTACCTGGGCGATGATCGGCTTGGGATGGTCGAAGACCTCGAGCAACCGATCGAGACTGTGCCGCAGGCTCTGCTCGGGACCGGCCGGGCCCGGCTCCTCGGACAGGTCGTAGCCGGCGCAGAACGATCGGCCCGCACCGGCGATCACCACCACCCGCACCTCCGGGTCCTCCGCCGCCTCGGCCAAGGCGGAGGAGATCGACTCGACCAGCTCCGAGTCGAGCGCATTCAGCTTCTCGGGTCGGTTCAAGGTCAGGCGACGGACCGACTCGATGTCGTCGACCAGGATCGGCTCTCTCATCTCCTTGCCCTGATCAGGGCGTCGACCGCCACCGCACTCTCGGGCCCGACGATCACCGGGTTGACGTCGAAGGCGTCGATCACTTCCGACCAGTCTTCCGCCAGCTCGGAGAAGCGGGCGATGACCCCGGTCAGGGAGTCGATATCTACCGGGGCGGCTCCCCTGACACCGTCGAGCATGGGCCGTATCCGGAGCCGGTCCAGGGCACGGAGCGCCCCCGCCCCGTCGACCCGAGAGAGGAGGGCGACCCGATCCCCGATCAGCTCGATCAACGTGCCCCCGGCCGAGAGCACGATCACCGGCCCGAATTGCTCGTCCCGGATCATCCCCATGCCGATCTCGATGCCCCCGGAGATCATCTCCGACACCACGACCTCGGCGCCGAGCGAGGCGGAGAGGCCCCGGTAGGCATCGAGCAGGGGTCCCGGGCCCGGGATTCCGAGTATCACGCCGCCGACGTCGGACTTGTGGTCGATCGGGCCCGCCGTCTTCAGTGCCACCGGATAACCGACCCGGTCCGCGGCCTCCAGCAGCGAGGACTCGTCGCGGGCTGTCTCCAGCCGGGGGATCGGGATCCCGTAGCTGGCGAGGAGACCCAGCGCCGCCACCTCTCCGGCAGGCACGGCGGAGACGTCGGCGGGAGGGGAGAGCCGGGGGGCAAGCGAAGGCCGAACGGCATGCCGGTGATGGTCGAACAGGTGCCTCAGGGCGCGCAGACCGGTTTCGGTGCCTTCCAGGACCGGGATGCCGCCCTGGCGGAGCCTGGCCGCCTGGACCGGGTCGAGTGCCGTGGTCACGTTGCCCAGCAGGGTCACAGGTTTGTCAGTGGCGGCCGCCGCCGCGAGCACCGCGTTGGAATAGGCGTCATCGGGCCTCTCTTCGGGAGTGAGGTCGACGCTGAAGGTGACCGCCCCCACCTGGGGGTCGTCGGCCAGGGCGAGCAGGCAGTCGACGAACACCGACTCGGCGTCCCGGCCGGTGCCCCAGGCGTCGACCGGGTTTGCCGGTTCCAGACCGGGATCAAGGACGGCGGCGAGACGGGCGGTGGCCGTGTTCCCCAGTTCGGGCAGGGGGACACCGACCCGGTCGGCCGTGTCGATGAGCAGGGCACGCTCCCCTCCGGAGTCGTGAACCGCACCGAGGCCGGAGGCGGGCGCCCGCCGACCGGCGGCGAACAACTCGACGGTGTCCGTCATCTCGTCCATGCTCCACACCCGGTGCACGCCGAACCTGTCGAACAGTGCGTCGTAGACGGCATCGTCGCCGGCCAGCGCCTCGCTATGGGTGGCGACCGCCTCGCCTCCTCGCCGGCTCACCCCGACCTTGAGCGCGACCACCGGGATGTCTCGTCTCTCCGCCTCGGCGAGGGCGCGTCTGAACCCGTCGGGGCTGCGCATGGTCTCTAGAAAGAGGGCTAGCACCGTGGTGGAGTCCAGCCCGAGCGCCCAGTGCATGTAGTCGTCCATTGTCGTGTTGATCTCCAGACCGGTGGACACGACGAGGTTGAAGTCGATCCCGCGACGGTTGTGCAGCATGGCCGAGAAGAGCGAGCCGGAATGGCTGATGAAGGTGACCCCTCCCGGCTTCAGCGTCTCGGGTTGGTAGAACCCGCAGATCCGGACCCGGTCCTCGATGTTGAGAAAGCCCATGCCGTTGCCGCCGCATATCGGAATGCCCGCCTCCGATGCCAGAGCCCCGAGCCGGTTGCGCAGGGATCCCCCCTCCCTCGACTCGCCGACGCAGCTGGCGAAGATGACCACCGATCGGGCGCCTGTCATCACCGCCTTCTCCATCTCGGTCTCGAGGTGGTCATTGCCGACGGCGAGGACGGCAAGGTCCACCGGACGGCCCAGGACGTCGAGCGACGGGAATGCCCTCAGACCGTGAATCGTGTCATGACGTGGGTTGACCGGATACACCTCCCCGGCAAACCCACCGGAGAGGAGCTGCCGCACCGTCTGATCCCCGACCGACCCGGTCCGCTCGCTGGCCCCGACGATGGCCACCGATCGGGCCTGGAGCATGGGGTCGAGTGACATCATCGCGGGTGGTTGGCCTGAACGGCGATTCAGCGTACCGGTGAGCACGCCGGCGCCGCAATGAGCCGGAATGCTGTGCCAAGATTGCCCGGTGAGCCCCAGACCCAGCCTGACCGAGTCCCGTCGGGACGAGATCCTCGCCGCCACCACCAAGACGATCGCCGACCGTGGGCTGTGCGAGACCCGCATCGCCGACATCGCCGATCAGATCGGCGCCAGCCCCGCCCTCATCCTCTACTACTTCCCCTCCAAGGCGGCACTGGTTGCCGAAGCGCTGGTCTATCAAGACCAGGTGTTCCACGAGGCGGTGAAGGGAGAGCTGGAGACGGCCGGATCTGCCGCGGCCAAACTGGAGATCCTCATAGAAGCCAGCTGTCCCAAGCCTCCCCGCCCCAACGGCGACCCGGACGGTTGGCTGCTCTGGCCGGCGGCGTGGGAGATGTCGCGCCACGATCCCACCCTGGCCGCGGCCCGAGCTCGCCTCGACGAGACCTGGAGGGCGCAGATCGCATCGGTGGTCGAGGAAGGTATCACTGCCGGCGAGTTCGCCCATGTGGTCGCTTCGGACTTCGCAATCCAGCTCGCCGCCCTGCTCGACGGGCTCGCCATCGAGGTGATGCTCCGTGACCCGACGGTGGATGCAAATCGCATGCGCAGGCTGGCCAGCGACTTTGTCGAGAGGGCGCTCCAACCCACGTTTGACCGGCACCAACCCTGAACGACGGTTTAGTGTTCCCCGCCCCGGCGAGGAGAACACGTGGCCTATCACCCCCGAGAGAACTGGAGCCCATCCCACAGGAAGAGGGTGTACACCCGAAGAGACTTCCTGCAGCGGGCCGCCGTCCTCGGCGTGGCCCTTCCCGCACTGCCCAGCCTGCTCGCGGCCTGCGCCGAACGTGAGGCCGAAGACGGGGTCGAGCTCGCCATCGGCACCCCGTCCAACCCCGTCCAGCAACCACTGTTCGAGGACAATCCGGCGATCGAGTCTGGTCTTCCCGACGAGGAAGGCCCGCTTCAGCTCTACAACTGGGCCGACTACATCAACCAGGATGCGGTGGTAGCAGCCGAGGAGGCCCTGGGGGTCGACATCGAGATCACCACCTTCTTCAACGAGGAGGAGGCGACCCAGAAGATGTCGTCAGGGGAGGTCCAGTTCGACGTCTGGTTCCCCACCTCCCAGGTGGTCCCGAAATCAGTAGCGGGCCGGCTGCTCCAGCCGCTCAATCTCGACTACCTACCCAATCTCGAACAGTACGTGTGGCCGGCACTGGCCAACCCCTACTACGACCAGGGATCGCGGTACACGGTTCCCTATGTCCTCTACTCGACCGGGATCGCCTGGCGGATCGACCAGGTCGACAGCGCCGACATCGAGGGCCAGGCCAACGCATACGAGGTGTTCTGGAACGAGAAGTATTCGGGCATCACCGGTCTCTACGACTCCTATACCGACGCACTGGCCATGGCACTGTTCCGTAACGGCATAGCCGACCCGTCCCGGGCCAGCGAAGCAGAGCTGGTCGCCGCCGCCGACTCTCTGATCGAGTTGGTCGACCTGATCAACGTCAGGTACACCATCGATGGGGCCTATGTCCAGATCCCGGAAGGCAGGATGGGACTCCACCAAGCCTGGTCGGGAGACGTCATCAACTCCCAGTACTACTTCCCAGAGGACGGCGACCCTTCGGTGATGCGCTATGCCTGGCCGGCCTCCATCGAAGGGACCGGCGTGAACGCCGCCATCTCCAGCGACACGATGGCGATCCCCTTCGGCGCCGAGCGCCCGGTGCTGGCCCACAAGTTCCTCAACTTCATGCTCGCCGAGGAGAACGCCCTGCTCAACTTCGAGTGGCTCGGGTATCAGCCCCCGCAGAAGGGGATCGACGCCGACCTCCTCATCGCCGACGGTTATGTGCCGGAGTACCTGGCGGCGGGAATAGTGCGCGAAGAGGACTTCGAGCTCGACACCGCCTGGGTACAGGGCCAATTGGACCTGGCTACCGAGACGCTGTGGTCGGAACAGTGGAACCGGGTCAAGTCCGGCGGCTGACCGATTCGCCAATCGAGGTCCTGCGAGGTCCGGGCCGACTCGATGACGGGAAGGGCTGAACGTGCCGACCAATCTCCAGGCCGGTGAGTCCGACGCGGTAGGCCAAAGACGATGGGTCTGGCCCGGTCTCGCCCTCCCCGGGGTCGGCTGGCTGCTGCTCCTGTTCCTCGTTCCCTTCTACGCCATCTTCGCGGTGGCGATGGGTCGGACCGACCCGATCTTCAACCGCCCCGTCCCGGAGTGGAACCCGGTCTATTGGGACGTGACCCCGTTCGCCCGGGTGATCCGTGACCTGTTCGGTGGACAGCTGGGCACCATCGCAGTCCGCACCATCGTCTACGTGGCCGTGGCTGCATTCCTATGCCTGCTAATCGGCTACCCGGTCGCCTACTTCGTCTCGAGGAGGAGTGGGCGGTGGCGCGGGCTGTGGCTGCTGGCGATCCTCGCCCCCTTCTGGATCAACTATCTGATGCGGATGATGGCCTGGATCAACCTGCTCTCCCCGGGCGCCCAGATCGACCAGGTCTACTTCCTGTTCGGCCTCGACCCGCCCTCGTGGCTGGCAGGGCATCACATGGTGGTCATACTCGGGCTGGTCTACGGGTACATCCCGTTTCTGATCCTCCCCCTGTTCGGTGCGCTGGACCGGATCGACGAGCAGACGCTGGAGGCAGCCAAAGACCTGGGAGCGAGCCCGGCCCGCACCTTCTGGCGGGTCACCCTGCCCCTCTCCAAGCACGGGATCCTGGCCGGTCTGGTCATCATCATGCTCCCCATGTTCGGCGACTACTACACGCCGAACCTCCTCTCCGGGTCGCCCCGCACCGTGATGATGGGCAACACGATCGACCAGTTCATCAACCAGACCAGCAGCCAGGGTGCCACCGGGGCGGCGCTGACCATCATCCTGATGATGTTCGTGGCAGTGCTCATGGCCTACTACCTGGTAACGATCAACCGCGCCACCAAGGAGGCGAGGGGATGAGCTCCGCGGGGCAGGGCAAGGCCAACCCATGGGCCAGGTCCCGACTGCTGGCCCTGACCACATCGGCCTATGTCATCTGGTCACTGATCCCGGTCGTCATCGCCATCGTCTTCTCTTTCAACGACGGTCGATCGAGGAGTGCCTGGCAGGGGTTCTCGACCCGCTGGTACCTGGGCACGGCCGAAGCCGCCGAGTCGGTGCTCTACGACCCCTCACTCCGCTCTGCGTTGACCCAGAGCCTCAAGCTCGCCGTGCTGACCATGCTGGTGGCGACTCCGATCGGGGTCGCCCTCGCCATCGGGTTGGCGCGGTGGAGGGGCCGTCTCGCCCCACCGGCCAACCTGCTCATGCTCTTTCCGCTGGTCACACCGGAGATCGTGATGGGGGTGGCCCTGTTCCTGGTGTTCTCCAACCTCTACGACTTCGTCCCCTTCGGAACCGTGGCCCAGTTCCTCGGGCACGTCACCTTCTCGATCTCGTTCGTGGTGATCATCGTGCGAGGACGTCTCTTCGCCATCGGGCGTGACTACGAGGAGGCGGCCATGGACCTTGGCGCCTCCCCGGTCGAGGCGATGCGACGGGTTCTCCTCCCCCTGTTGTCGCCCGCCATCCTGGCCAGCTTCGCCATCGTGTTCGCACTGTCCATCGACGACTTCGTCATCAGCCAGTTCCTGGTCGGGGGTGCTTCGTCGGTGACGATCCCGGTGCGTCTCTATTCGGGGGCAAGACTGGGACCACCGCCATCCCTGAACGCCCTGGCCACGGTGCTCATGCTGGTCACGGTGAGCGCGATAGCGCTGGCCGGGCTCGCATTCCGCGCTTGGAAGAAGAGAAGCGGCGGCGACGAGTCGGGCCTGGAGACGCTCGCCTCGTTCGAGATGTAGCTCCGGGGTCGGAACGATCACCTGGCCGGATGCAGAGACAACCTGACGATCGGCCGGGTGTCGCTGCGACGGACGATCTCGACGAATCCGTGCTCTTCGAACATGCCGAGTATGCCGGTGTAGTAGTCGACCACCGAGGCCCGCTCCCCGTCGACCGGATAGGCCTCGATCACAGATGCGCCCTCGTGTTCGGCGAACCCGACCGCGGCAGCGAGCAGCCCGGAGCCGACGCCGCGGCGGCGATGCCCGGCCCGGACCACGAAACAGTTGATCGCCCAGGTCTCCATGTCGTCGACCGGGCGGAGCAGACGCGACCTGTCCAGGGCCGGGAACTCCTCGTTGGGCCCGACCTGGACCCACCCCACGGGTTTGCCCTCCACATAGCCGATCAGCCCTGGCGGGCGACCCCGGGATGCCCTGTCGGCGAAGCGGTCACGGTTGTCCCGCCCGTCGCCGAATCCCCCGTCGGGTCGCCGCCAGTGCATGCAGAAACAGGTGCGGGCGACTCCCCGCTCGCCGAACACCTGCTCCATGTCGTGGAACCGGGCGGTGGTCAGTGGGCGGCTGATCATGGGGCCCAGATCGGTGGCGGAACGGTGGGACCACTCAGGCGCCAATCGGCTCCTCCATCTCACAGCGGGTACCGAACGCCAATTCGATCACGTCGGCCACGGGCGTCGCCGTCTCGGGCTCGGTCCGGGCGAAACGCCACCCGAACCGTCGCAGCGACCTGTCACGCCTCTCATCTTCCATCTGCCGGATCAACTCGTAGGTGACCATGGGGAGCACACTTCTTCCTTCCTCTACGTCTCACCAAGCTACGATCCATTGCGGACAGGTTTGGTCCGCAATAACCAGGAGCATGCAACCGGATGGACAGCGCGGAGCGACTGCTGAAACTGCTCGGGCTGCTCGAGGGAAGGATCGACTGGACAGCCGACGAGTTGGCCCGACGTCTCGAGGTGACGCCTCGCACCGTGCGGCGCGACGTCTCGAGACTCCGCTCCCTCGGCTACCCGGTGGAGGCGATGGCCGGGCCCGGTGGCGGCTACCGCTTGGGGGCGGGGGGAAAACTCCCGCCGCTGCTGCTCGGCGACGATGAGGCCCTGGCGGTGGCAGTCGGTCTCAGGGTGGCCGCGACCGCCGCGGTGGGAGGGCTGGAGGATGCATCCCTGTCCGCCCTGGCCAAGCTGGAACATGTCCTCCCGCCCCGTCTCCGCAGCCGGCTGGAGGACGTCTCGGTAGCCACGGTCAGCACCGCGAGACAGCCGTCGGCCCGGGTCGACCACAACGCCCTCGCCATCGCCGCCTCGGCGATTCGAAGCGGCATCCGCATCCGATTCGGGTACACCGACGCCGAGATGCGGCGCACCGAGCGTCATGCCGAGCCATACCGGATGGTCCACACCGGACAGCGCTGGTACCTGGTCGCCTTCGACCTCGACCGTGACGACTGGCGAACCTTCCGTCTCGACCGGGTCCACGACCCGAAACCAACCGGGATGCGCTCGGCGAAGCGAAATGCGCCCGACCCGGTGGAGATGGTGCAGCGAGGGATCGCCATCGAGGCATGGTCCCACCGGGCGATCGTGCGTCTCCACACCACGCTGGAGTCGGCGACCAGGATGATCCCGGGCAATGTCGGCGCCCTCGAGGAGATCGGGCCCGAGGAGTGCAGACTCGAGATCGGGGCCGACGACATCGGCTGGCTCGCTCGATACCTGCTCGGGCTGCCCTTCCGGTTCACCGTCGACCAGCCAGCCGAGCTGACCGCCATGCTGGCCGAGATCGGCCGGCATCTCGCCGCGGCCTACGGGCCGGTGGAGACGATCCGCAAGGCCTCGGACGGGAAGCGGAGGACGACCGGGTCGGGCCAATCGAAGCCGAAGGCGGCGCCCTGATTCGGGACGGTGACTTGAATGGTGCCAACGTCGGCGATGTTCACCAGCACATTGAGCAGCGGACCGGCATAGATCACGCGCTCGATGTCCCCGGACAGGGTGTTGTCCCCGACGAATGAAGGGGGATGCAGCTCGACACGCTCCGGTCTGATGCAGAGGGTCACCGCGCCGCTGGCCTCACCGGTCCACGCACAGGTCATCTCCGTCCCCGCCACGGCGACCCGTCCCGGTCCGGTCGACAGCGCCGGCATCAGGTTGGAGATCCCGAGGAAGTCGGCGATGTAACTCGAGGTCGGCGTCTCGTACACCTGCGAAGGAGTCCCCAGTTGCTCGACCCGGCCTGCGCTCATGACCGCGATCCGATCGGACATGGTGAGCGCTTCCTCCTGATCGTGGGTGACGTAGATGAAGGTGATCTCCAGATCCTCCTGCAGGGTCTTCAGCTCGACCTGGAGTGCCTTGCGCAACTTGGCGTCGAGGGCGCCGAGCGGCTCGTCGAGGAGGAGGACCGACGGGTTGAGCACCAGCGAGCGGGCCAGGGCCACCCGCTGCTGTTGTCCGCCCGAGAGCTGAGTCGGCTTGCGACTCTCCATCCCGGTCAATCGGACCCGCTCCAACGCCGCGCCCACCTTCGCCCTCTCCGCGGACGTGGTGACGTCCTGGTAACGGAGCCCAAAGGCGACGTTCTCGGCCACGTCCATGTGAGGGAACAGCGCATAGCTCTGGAACACGGTGTTGACCGGGCGCTTGTGAGGCGGGATGGACGCCTGGTCTGCCCCGTCGATCAGGATCGCCCCCGCATCGGGGCGCTCGAATCCGGCGATGAGGCGGAGAGTGGTGGTCTTGCCGCAGCCGGACGGTCCGAGCAGCGAGAAGAACTCGCCGTCCTCGATGCGAAGATTGATACGGTCGACTGCGGCGACATCGCCGAACCACTTCTCCAGATCGACCAGTTCGACGACGCCACTCATGAGCCGGGCGAGTCTACGACCCACTCACGAGGCGATGATCGCGGCAAACCCGTCCAGGGTCTCGAGATACCGGTCCACGTCCTCATCGGTGTGCTGCACCGAGAGGAGCCACTGCTCGCCTTTGCCCCAGGGAGGCAGGAACACACCCCGGTTGTACTGGTACAGCCACGCGGCCTGTGCGTACCTGCCATCGACAGCCAGGAAGTCGCGATAGGTCCTCATCGGCTCGGCGCAGTAGATGACACTCCCCTTGGCGCCCGCCGTTGCGACGTGAGCGGCCAGTTTGTGACGCCCCACCACTTCGTTGGCCCCCTTCTCCATCCGGCTCTGGATGTGGGCGAGGTGTTGGTAGGTCTCGTCCACCATCACCTCGGTCAGCATCGCCTTGGCCGCAGCCATCGAGAGCGGGTTGCCGTTGAAGGTCCCCACCTGGTCGTAGGACCCGTCGACGATGTGGCCCATGACCTCTTCGCTACCGCCCAGGGCGGAGATGGGCAGACCGCCGCCAAGTGCCTTGGCCAGGCACACGATGTCGGGTTGGACGCCGTAATGCCTGGTGGCGCCTCCCTTGCCCACGGTCAGACCGGTCTTGACCTCGTCGAAGGTGAGCAGGGCGTCGTGTTGGTGGGCCAGATCACGGAGACCCTCGAGGAAGCCCGGCTCAGGGAGGAGGACGCCACAGTTCTGCAGGATCGGCTCGATGATGACACCGGCCACCTCCCCTTCGTTCTCCTCGAACAGGGCGCGGGCGACTTCGAGGTCGTTGAAGGTCGCCACCAGGGTGAGGTCGACCACTGCCTGGGGTATCCCGCTCCCCGAGACCACGCTGCGGGGGCGATGCACCGAGCCCAGCCCCTCCTCGTTCCAGACCGAGACCATCACCGCGTCATGGTGCCCGTGATAGGCGCCCTCGAACTTGATGATCAGGTCACGGCCGGTGATAGCACGCATCAGGTGGATGGCGTCCATGGTCGCCTCGGTGCCCGAGTTGCCGAACCGCCACAAGGGAAAGCCGTATCGGGCCGACAGCTCCTCGGCGACGACGATGGCGTCGGCGGTCGGCTGGGCGAAGTGGGTGCCCTTGCGGACCCGATCCGAGACCGCAGCGACCACCGCGGGGTGGGCATGACCGGCCAGCATCACCCCGTACCCTCCGTGAAGGTCGACGTACTCGTTGCCGTCGACGTCCCACACCCGGGATCCCAGCCCCCGGTCGATCCAGATCGGCTGAGGATCCGAGATCTGCCAGCTGGAGGTGACCCCTCCAGCCAGCGACCGACCGGCCCGGGCACCCATCTCGGTGGCCTTCGGCGCCCGCTCCAGGAATCGGCGCCTTTCGCTTGCGATCAAGTCGTCGAGAGCCGAGACTTGCCCGTCCGCGGGGGACATGAGCCACCTTCCTTTCGGTATCCTGACTCGCCGTTCAGGATACACTGGAGGGACGGCGGCGGCAGGAGAGAACGGGAATGACACCGGCACCACTCGACCAGGACCAGATCACGAGGGTGCTCGACGTCTTCGGCTCGAGCCTCACCCTCCCCGCCGATGCCTACCTCTCCACCGAGGTGCTCGCCTGGGAGCGAGAGAACCTGTGGCAGGCGACCTGGACCTGCGCGGGCCGGTTGGACGAGCTGGTCGGCCCCGGTCAGTTGCGGGCGATCGAAGTCGGTGATGAAGGTGTCCTGTTGAGCAGGGACCCCGACGGGGAGCTGCGCGCCTTCTCCAATGTCTGCCGTCATCGCGGCCACGAGCTGGCGCCTATCGGGGACGCCTTCGATGCCCGTCAGATCCGCTGCCCTTATCACAGTTGGTGCTACCGGTTCGACGGGAGTCTGCGCACCGCTCCCAAGTTCACCCGCAGTGACAGTCTCGACACGGCCGATTATCCCCTGATCGATCTCGGAGTTGCGATCTACGGGGGATGGGTCTGGATCGATCTGTCAGGGAAGGCACAGCCGATCGAAGACCACTTCGGCAACCTCGCCGAGATCGCCGCCCCCTACGAGACAGAGCGTCTGATCACCGCCGCCACCCACTCGTACGTGGTCGATGCCAACTGGAAGATCATCATCGAGAACTACAACGAGTGTTACCACTGCTCGTCGATCCACCCCGAGCTGTGCGAGGTGACCCCTCCCGAGAGCGGCTACGACCATGTGCCGACCGGGATGTGGTGTGGCGGGACCATGGAGCTGAAGCCCCATGCGGTCACCATGTCCCTCGACGGGACGTCCAACGGGGTCAGGTTCCGCAATGTCGACGACCAGTTGGCCCGCCAGGTTTGGTACCTGACCGTGATGCCGAACTTCCTCCTTTCGCTGCATCCCGACTATGTCATGACTCATCGCCTCACCCCGATCTCGGTCGACCAGACCCATATCGAGTGCGCATGGCTGTTCCCACCGGAGGCGTTCCAGCTCGACGGGTTCGACCCCGCCTACGCGGTCGACTTCTGGGACATCACCAACCGTGAGGACTGGGCGGCCT
>DATHUL010000038.1:0-4324 GCA_035462285.1 Acidimicrobiia bacterium | reverse complement strand
ATGGCCGATGCCGCCTGGTGGGCCGGTCACCCCGACGACGCTTTGGATGCCCTGGAGCGGGCTTACATCGGCTATCTCGAAGCCGACATGGTCGTCGAGGCGGCCAGCGTCGCCGTCCTCCTCGCCTATTTCGCCATGCGGCGAACCGCCTACTCCATCGGCGCCGGGTGGAGAGCCAAGGCGGCCAGGCTGCTCGAGGGGGAGCCCGAGTCCCCGGTGCACGCCGAAGTCAAGATGCTCGACCTCGCCGAGGCCCTATTGCATCGTGACGACATCGAGGCCGCTCTCCAGCTCGCCGAGGAGACGTTGGAAATCGCCCGAAGGACCAACAACCGCGATGCGGAGAACGAGGCCCTGGCCTTCAAGGGAACCGCCCTTCTCTCGGGTGGCATGTGGGAGGAGGGCCTGGCCCTCATCGACGAGGCGTCCGCCTCGGCCCTGTCCGGGAATCTGAGTCTGCGAACGGCGAGCAACGTCTACTGCATCACCATATCCGCCTGCCGCAGCTTGGCCGACTTCGGGAGGGCGGGGGAGTGGACCGAGGAGGCGGACCGGTGGATGCGTCAGCATTCCGTGGGTGGATACCCCGGTGTGTGCCGGGTTCACCGGGCCGAGTTGAAGCGGCTCAAGGGTGCCTGGAGCGAAGCCGAGGAGGAGGCACGAGACGCCTGCGAGGAGCTGGAGCGCTACCGAATCTTCGACGGGGTCGGTCTCGCTCACTACGAGGTGGGCGAGATCCGGCTGCTGATGGGGGACCACGCCGGCGCCGAGGAAGCGTTCGCCAAGGCGTACGACGTAGGCGTCGAGCCGCAACCGGGGATGGCGTTGCTCCAGCTCGCCCGAGGCGAGGTCGAGGAGGCAGCGCGCTCGCTGGCCAGGCTCTTGAGCGAAGGTCCCGGAAACACCGGGCCCCAGAAAGATCTGCTCAGCCGGGTTCGCCTGCTCCCGGCCCAGGTGGTGGTAGCGCTGGCGCGAGACGACCTGGCGACCGCCCGCGCCGCGGCTGGCGAGATCGAGTCGATCGCCGCGGAGTTCGACCGGCCGGCATTCGCCGCCATGGCGGCGACGGCCAAAGGTGAGATCGCGGTTCATGAGGGCGATCTCACCGCCGCGGTGGGCGCCCTCGACCGGGCGTGGCGGTTGTGGCGCGATCTGGGATTCCCCTACGAAACGGCCCGGGCACGCATGCTCCTCGGCCAGGCCCACCTCGCCGGCGGCGAGACCGCCTTGGCCCGAATCGAGCTGGGCGCGTCGCGCACCATCTTCGAGCAGCTCGGCGCCGCCCCCGACCTGCGCCGGGTCGACGAGCTGCTTCACGACATGGAGCCTGCTTCGACGTCCCGGGAACGGGTCACCAAGACCTTCATGTTCACCGACATCGTGACCTCCACCGAGCTGATCGGGCTGATCGGGGACAGTGCCTGGGAGTCGCTGCTCGCCTGGCACGACCGGGCGTTGCGTGCCGTGTTCGCCTCCCATCGCGGAGTCGAGGTGAATCACACCGGAGACGGCTTCTTCGTCAGCTTCGACAGTGTCGCCGACGGTGTCGAGGCGGCGGTGGCGATCCAACGTCGTCTCGCCGAGCACCGCAAGGATCACGGGTTCGCACCGTCGGTTCGCATCGGGCTGCACGTCGCGGAGGCCAGCATCGACGGCGGCGACTATCGCGGCCAGGGGGTCCATCTGGCGGCCCGGGTGGCGGCGGTGGCCGGCCCCGAGGAGATCGTCGTCTCCCAGGACGCGGTGGAGGCAGGGGACACGCTTCGCTTCCCGTTGTCCGAGGGGCGGACCGTGGAGTTGAAAGGGATCAAGGGCCCGGTGCAGGTGCATCAGGTCGATTGGCGCTGAGAAGGGGCTCGCTCGGTCTTTTCCCCTCGGGGAGACCTATGGTTTGGCGATGATCAACCATCCCGTCCCCCGTCTGGTCAGACCCAAGGACGGCAGGGTGATCGCCGGCGTTGCCGCCGGTCTCGCCGACCGCTTCGGGATGAGCCGGGGGGCGATGCGCCTTCTCTTCCTGCTCTCGATGATTCTCCCCGGCCCGCAGGTCCTCATCTACATCGTGCTCTGGGTGATCATCCCCGAAGAAGGTTGACCTGGTGGAGGTCAGCAACGCCGACCGCGTCGTCTTCCCCGACGACGGGATCACCAAGGGCGATGTGGTGGCCCATTACCTACGGGTCGCCGATCGGATGCTCCCCTTCATCGAGGGAAGGGCGTTGAGCGTGGAGCGCTTCCCCCGCGGCATCGGCAGCCAGGGTTTCATGCAGAAGAACGTGCCCGATCACGCTTCAGTAGACCTGATCGGTCGCCACGAGGTGCCCAAGGAGGATGGGGGCACCACCGTCTACCCGGTGGTCGACTCGGCCGAGGGGATCGCCTTCTTCGCCAACCTCGGAGTCATCACCTTCCATGTCCCCCCGGTCAGGATCGAGGACGAGACCCATCCCGACTGGGTGATCTGGGACCTCGACCCGCCACCGGACCAGGTCGACCTGGCCCGGGCCGCGGCCGAGGCGATGCGGTCGGTCCTGGCCGATTTCGGAATCCCGACGCTGCTCATGGCCTCCGGGTCGAAGGGATACCATCTCAGGGCCCGGCTCGAGCCGACCCTCGCCATCGATGCCGTCGGCCTGCTCGCCAGGGGCACGGCCGCCCTGGCATGCGCAGCCCATGACGAGTTGATGACACTGGCATTCCGCAAGGCGGACCGAGGTGAGCGGGTCTTCGTCGACTGGATGCGCAACACGCCCCGTTCCACCTCGGTGGTGCCCTGGTCGCTACGCCCCCGGGCGGGGGCGCCGGTAGCCGTGCCCTTGGATTGGGTGGAGCTGGGGTCGGTGGCCCCGGACGGGGTCGGCCTCGGCGACGTCGAAGGCCGTCTCGAGGATGACCCGTGGGCCGATGCCAAGCCGGTCGATCTCCGCCTGGCGGCCGGGCAGGTGGAGAAGTCCCTGGAAGAGGCCGGGATCGAATTGGAGCCTTTCGACCGCTTCCGCTCCTGACCCGGGCCGTCGTTACGCTCGGTCTCGTGCTCCTGGCCGACATCGTCGAGGTATCGAAGGCAGTCTCTTCCACCCGGTCCAGGTCGGAGAAGACCGCCCTGCTCGCCGACATCCTGCGCCGGCTCCGCCCAGACGAGGCGCCGGTAGCGGTCTCCTACCTGATCGGGAAGCCACGGCAGAGCCGTCTCGGGGTGGGCTGGGCCACGGTGTACCAGGTCGAGGCGCCGCCCTCCGCCGAACCGAGTCTCCAGATCCTGGAGGTCGACGCACTGCTCGAGGAGGTGTCCGTCGCCTCGGGCGTCGGGTCGAAGCAGCGACGCCAGACACTGCTCACCGATCTGTTCACCCGAGCCACACCTGCCGAGCAGGAGTTTCTTCGCGGTCTCATCCTGCGCAACCTCCGTCAGGGCGCCCTGGAGGGGGTGATGGCAGATGCGGTGGGCGCCGCGCTGGCGGTTTCCCCGGAGCGGGTGCGCCGAGCGGCGATGCTGGAAGGCGACCTGGTCGGTGTGGCCGCCCGGGCACTGGCCGAGGGCCCCGGCGCCCTGAGCGGCACCCGACTCCAGCTGTTCACCGCGGTGCAGCCGATGCTGGCCAAGACCGCAGCCACAGCCGGGGAGGCGGTGGCAACCCTGGGCACCGCGGTGGTCGAGTGGAAGCTGGACGGTGCCAGGATCCAGGTCCACCGTGAGAACGACCGGGTCGTGGTCTACACCAGGAACCTGCGCGACATCACCGCGAGTGTGCCCGAAGTGGTATCGGCCGTGCTCGGTTTCCCTGCGGCTTCGATCATCCTCGACGGCGAGGCCCTGCTTTTCGGCCCATCCGGCCCGGAGCGGTTCCAGGACTCGATGAGTCGGTTCGGATCGGGGGCCGGGGAGTCATCGGACCCGCTCACCGCCTTCTTCTTCGACTGTCTCCATCTAGACGGCGTCGAGCTCATCGACCTTTCCCTGACCGAGCGGCGTGAGGCGCTGCGAGCTGCCCTGCCCCCGGCTGCGCTGGTCGGGTCGATCGTCACCGACGACCCGGAGCGGGCCGACGCCTTCTTCGACGCGGCCGTCGCCGCCGGATACGAAGGGGTGGTGGCCAAGGATCCAACCCGGCCCTATGAGGCCGGCCGACGAGGCTCGGGATGGCTCAAGGTCAAGCCGACCCACACTCTCGACCTGGTGGTGCTCGCCGCCGAGTGGGGCTCGGGGCGGCGTGAGGGCTGGCTCTCCAATCTGCATCTCGGGGCCCGTGACGGGAGCGGTGGGTACGTGATGCTGGGCAAGACGTTCAAGGGGCTCACCGACCAGATGCTGGCCGAGCAGACC
>DATHUL010000037.1:0-2383 GCA_035462285.1 Acidimicrobiia bacterium | reverse complement strand
GGGAACACATCGAAGGTCTGGGCGTGGAGATGGAACGACGCGATCGGCTCGTGCTCGAGCATGTTGACAAGATAGACCCTGACCCGATCGTCGACCCCGACCTTGATCGGGAACTCGTGATAGAAGCCGGCGACGCCGTTCCAAGCGATTATCCCGTTGCGCCCGATCTCCTCGTTGGAGAACCCGGAGAGGAGCAGTGCCACCTCGGTAGCGGCGGGTCGCCCGCCCGGCGGGTCGACGATCATCATCCCGTACAGCCCGCGGGAGATGTGCTCGGCCAGGGGTGCGGTATGGCAGTGATATGGATGCAGCCCGGCCGGCCCTGCCTCGATCTCATAGGTGGTCTCGCCACCCGGCGGCACCGGCTCCCATCCGTCCTGCTCGGGGCGATGCGTGCCGTGGAAGTGGATGTTGTGCGGGTTTCCGGTCCGATTCACCATGTGGACCCGAAGCCGGTCCCCCTCCTTGGCCCGTATCACCGGTCCAGGAACGGTCCCGTTGTAGGTCCAGGCCTCGACCAAGACGCCGGACCCGACCTCGATGAGACGCTCCTCGACGCTGATCTCGAGCTCTCGAACCGACCCGGCCGGGTGGTGGTCGGGTGGTGGAGGGAGAGTCTGGTGGTCGAGGTCGCCCGGCCCGAGACTGCCGGGCGGGGCGTGAACGTGCCCGTACAACGTCGGCGCTCCGTCCTCGTGGAGGGCGGAGTGTCCGACGAGCCCGGGATTGGAGTAGTCCTCGGCCGCTTCGGCCCGATGTTCGACACCGTGCCCCAGGACCGCGCCGCCGAGGAAGACGGCCCCGCCCAGACCGGCCTTCTTCAGCAGCTCGCGTCGAGAGAGTCCGTCGGTCATCTCGATCAGACGATGCCGCCGACGATGAGCCCCAGGCCGAGGAACAGGGCGTACACGGCCAGACCGCCGGCGATGAAGACCCAACGCTGCCAGACCGGTATCGAGCTCTTCCCGAGGACGTGGTATCCGAGCACCCCGAGGAACGGGATGATCAGGACCGCCGCCATCCACCCGATCACTTTGCCCCTGGAGAGGTCCTCTCGCCGGGAGAGGTCCCAGAGGGCGAGCACCACCCACGATGTGTAGAGGACGAGGGGGAGGACATAGGCGTAGAGACCGAAGAACACCCCGGCTGCCGAGGCGAAGCTGACCCCCATGACGTTGATTCCTTTCTGCTGGGTGACTTCGAGACCCGACGGCAGGTCCGGGACGGAGATGCCGTCGATGTCGGGACGTGAGGAGTTGAAGACGTCGAAGGCCGGTACCACCGGTGCGTTGACCGGGTCGGGCATGTCAGGCAAAGACTCGGGATGGGGCAAGGCCGAGATGTCGACGTCGGGCTGCAGGTCGAGCCCGCTCTCGAAGAGCCGGCCGAGCTGGGCGGTGGTCGACCCGATCTCGAACAGCGCGGGGAGCCGGAGACCGTCGCAGGGCTGGGTCAGCTCCAGGGCCGCCGGCATGGTGGAGCTGTGCTCGTTGCCCTCGAAGCAGTTCCCCGACGTGGCGGGACCACCGAGGGTCAGGTCGGCCAAACCGGAGCCTTCGACCACGTTGCCCACGACGCGATGGTCGAACGACATGTAGAAGTTGGCGTCGAGCATGGGGAAGATGGCGATTCCGCTCTGGGGGTGGTTGAGGACACGGTTGCGCGCCACATAGGAATCGCCTCCGCCGGCGAGGAGGATCCCGTTCCCCTGCGCCGCCCACTCGAAGGCGAGGGCCGGAGCGTCGACGTTGCCGTTGTCGTGGACCAGGTTGCCCACGATGGTCACGCCGTGAAACGGCGGAAGCAGTTCGCCGTCGAGGGTGTTCGGCGCGATCCCGGCCACGTTGTGACGGAACACCGAGTTGACGATGTACAGGTCGGAGGAGGCGTTGGTCCCCGAGTAGCCGAGGCCATTCCACTCCGAGATCGAATCGGTTATCACCGCCTGGCACGGGTCGCACTGCCCGATGTAGAAGCCGGCATCGGGAGACCCGGAGGCGAAGGAGTGCTCGAACAAGCCGTCACTCGAGTCGAAGGCGTAGATCCCGTACACCGCGTTGTTCACCGCAGTCAGATAGGAGCCGCGGTAGCCGCGCACCCCGCTCCAGAAGAACCCGTTGGATGTGTTGGTGATCGCGGTCATGTTCTCCACGGCCACGCCGTCGGCGTAGAGCCCCCTCACCCCGTTGGGGCGCTGGACCTCACCGTCGATCACGACCTCGTTGCGATCGACTCCGCGCAAGGTCAGACCCGGGGTGCTGACCTGGACCTCCTCGCGATAGATGCCCCGGTCGATGAGGATCAGGTCGCCGGGCGCGGCGGCGTCTACCGCAGCCTGGATGGTCGGGTAGTCCTGGGGAACGAGACGTGTCCCACCCGACCA
>DATHUL010000036.1:0-2346 GCA_035462285.1 Acidimicrobiia bacterium | reverse complement strand
AGGACAGCCCACCCGGTGCAGGAGGAGAAGCCGCCGGCCCCGTCGGGCTGACGACAGCTCACGTCGGTGACCACCCAACCCAGGGCCCCAGCCAGCACTCCGAGGGCCAGGGACGGGATTGCGATCCAGGGGTTGGGCCGTCGTCTCATCGTCTCGGTCGGCCCCGGTCGTCGACCTGGGCGGCGTCGAGGACCTCGCTCGGGGCGAGCTCGGGCGGGATGGGAAGGACGGTCCCTGTCTGGCGGGGAGGATGGAAGGCGACTCTCACCGACGGATGCCAGGCCAGCACGATCACAGCCCCGCCTGCGGCGAGGCAGACCATGGCCGGACCAACCGATTGGGTGAAGGCGAGCCCCAAGGCCAGCACGGGCCAGACGACCCGGACCGCGAGCAGGCCCCCGGGCAGGACCCGGGAATACCACAGTCCGGCCAGCGGGGCGCCGAGCCCGACCAGCCCGGTGGCGAGCGATGGCCGGCTCCAGGCGGCGAGACCGAGGAGGAAGGGGAGGCCGATGAGGAGAAGCGGGATGAGCACCGCCCGCCCAGGTGGACCGGCGGCCGGCGGAAGCCGGCGAAGCCCCTTCGTGATCGCCGGTGAGAGGAGGGCGACGGCGGCGAGCAGGGTGAACGAGAAGCCGGCGAACCACCAGACGTCGATGGGACGGATCACCGCCAGCGCCCCGGTCGCGATCAACGAGGCGAGGGCCAGCCGGTGAGCCCAGCGCCCTCCGGTGAGAGTGATCCCGATCATGCCGACCGTGGCCATGGCGAGAAGGCCGATCACGACCAGCAAGACCGACAACGGTGCCAGGGGGCCGGGGTCGGCGGCGAATGCGCCGGTCCAGACGAGGGCCGCCAGCAAGGAGAGGGCGGAGAGAAGGGGCACCTTCACGAGCAGAGTTTCGCACCCGCCTTGTTCAAGCCGAAGTCGGATCCTCCGGGCTCTCCGCCGTTTGCAGGACACGGAGGCCGGACTTCTCGCCGAAGCGGGGCGACTCGCCCGGCTCCCAGACCGTCTCCACTCGCCAGGCAGGCCCGGGACGAAGGGTCACCACCGATCCGTGCCCCGGTTTGTCCTGATGAATGTGGCCCAGCGGAGACCCGATCAACCTGAGTTTGGCGGCCTGGATCGGGTCCTGATGGGAGACGATGACCACGTCGCCATGGGGATGCTCGGTGTCGAGGCGTCTGGCGGCTGACGCCATGCGCTCGGCCAACTCATCGAGTGTCTCGCCGGCAAAGGTGAGCAGCTCGGGATGCTCGAGATAGGCCTCGAGCTCCCCGGGGAATGATTGCGGTATGTCACGCCAGGTGTGGCCCTTCCAGCGCCCGACCACGTCCCATTCGGTCAGGTCGGGATCGACCTTCACCGGGACCCCGGTGCGGGCGGCGATCTCCTCGGCGGTGCGCAACGCCCTCTCCAACGGAGAGGACCAGATGGCGACCACCGGCCGTGGGCCGAGGTATCGGCCGACCCTCCTCGCTTGTTCCACGCCGTGGGGCGACAGACCGAAACCGGGCAGATCGGCGTAGACGACAAGGGTCGGGTTGTCCACTTCGGCGTGGCGGACGAGATGGACCAGGGCAGCCATTGCTCATGCATTGTGCCCGTTCACCGCTCCTGCCCCGGGTAACTTCGGGTGGACATGTGGACCGAGCCGATCCTCCATGTCGATATGGACGCCTTCTTCGTCGAGGTGGAGAGACTGGGCGACGCCTCCCTGGTTGGGAAGCCGGTCGCGGTCGGGGGCACCGGGGGACGCGGGGTGATTGCCTCCGCCTCCTACCAGGCTCGGGCCCACGGGGTCCGCTCCGCCCAGCCCACTGCGACGGCCCTCCGCCTCTGCCCCGACCTGATCGTGGTGCCGCCCTCTCATCATCGCTACGGCGAAGTGTCGGCGTCCGTGTTCGAGGTGTTTCGTGAGTTCACGCCTTACGTCGAAGGTTTGAGCCTCGACGAGGCGTTCCTGGACGTGTCCCGTCTCCGCCGGCACTTCGCAACGCCGGTGGAGGTCGCCATCTCGGTGCGATCCGAGATCCGCTCCCGGCTCGGGTTGCCCGCCTCGGTGGGTATCGCCGGCTCGAAGTTCATGGCCAAGCTGGCCTCGGAGTCGGCCAAGCCCGACGGTTACCGGCACATTCCCAAGGAGACCGAGTTGGACTACCTGCACGCTCTCCCGGTGCAAGCCCTGTGGGGTGTGGGCCCGGCCACGCTGGCCGGGCTGCAACGTCTCGGCGTGGCCACCATCGGGGACCTGGCCGAGCTCCCCGAGCCGACCCTGCTCCGGGCCCTGGGCCCCTCGCAGGGCCGTCACCTGGCCGAGCTGGCCCGGGGCGTCGATCACC
>DATHUL010000035.1:0-2494 GCA_035462285.1 Acidimicrobiia bacterium | reverse complement strand
TCCCCCCTTTGGAAAGGGGGGACAACTGGGCGGTCCCCCTTCGGAAAGGGGGTTCACAGGCTCGAAGGAGGTCGGACCTGCATCTCAAAGGTGGTGGTGCCGTGTATCGCCTCGTATCCGAGACTCTCATAGAGGCCCAGGGCTCCGCTCGGGTTTGCCGCATCGACCCCGATCATGGTGTGGGTCAGCCCTGCCTCGCGGAATGCGTTGAATGAGGTGGCGAGCAGTGCCTTGGCCAGTCCCTTTCCCCGCCAGGGCCGCTTCACTCCCAGGCTCATCACCCATCCCTCGCGGCGCCCGGTCACCTTCTCGTCGTCGGGATACACCGCGTTGAGACAAATCCCGACCACCTCATGACCGGCCAGGGCGAGAAAGGAGAGGTCGAGACGGCTGCCCTCCGCCTCGAGACGGTGTCGGTAAGTGTCGGCGTCGACCGGAGTCGACCCCCAGTGGTCCCGGAATGCGTCGTTGGTGGCGATACGGGCGCCCTCGTCGAGCTCACGGTCCCAGGGGACGATCTCGACCCCGGGCACCGCGGCGACCGCGACCGGCTGGTCGAGGGGTCGGAGCATCTCCTTCATGTAGCGGACCGGCGCCAGCCCGAAGCGTCGATGGAGACGGTGGGCGTCCTCGACCCAGTCCCATTCGTTGACCCGGATGAACCATGGGAGTGACGGGTCACATTCGGCCAGGCTCTCCCGGGCCCGTTCCATCTCCCAGGCCAGGAGGTGTCTTCCGATTCCCTGGCCCCGGAAGTCGGGATCGACCAGACCCATCAGATAGGCGCGCTCCTGACGCTCACCGCTGGGTCGATGCCAGACCAGCCCGTAGGCCACCATCGTCCCCTCGAGCCAGTAGCCCCGGGTATCGAGCGAGAGATCGATGAACGGCTCGGTCACCTCGTCTTTGACCACCGGCTCCGTCGAAACCAGGGGCACTTCCCAGAACCGCTCGAAGCGGTTGATCAGCCGGGTCAACTCCGGGATGTCGTCGAGCGTGAGCGCCCTGATGTCCATGACGTCAAGGTATTGCATCCGGCACGATCGGTGCCGCCGAATTATCGAATACCTGCCCTGGCCCGACCCTCATAGCATCGGGTCGATGAGACCTTTCCGCTTCGGCGCCCAACTCGGGGCGACCACCGGCGAGGAATGGCGCCACCAACTGCGCTCGGCGCAGGACCTGGGCTACTCGATCGTCACCCTCGCCGATCATTTCGGGGGGCGGCTGGCTCCGCTGACCGCACTGGCCGGGGCGATCGATCAGGTCGACCTACGTCTCGGCACCCTGGTGCTGGCCAACGACTTCCGCCACCCCGCCATGCTGGCCAAGGAGATGGCGAGCCTGGATCAGCTCTCCGGCGGGCGCTGCGAGCTGGGGATTGGAGCCGGCTGGCTGGCCGAAGACTACCTTGGCTCGGGAATCCCGATGGAGACCCCGGGAGTGCGGATCGAGCGGTTGGAGGAGGCGATCGCAGTCATCAAGGGGCTTTGGGGGCCGGGCCGGTTCACCTACCAGGGCAGGCACTACTCGGTCGACCTCGATGGCCATCCCAAACCGGTGCAGTCACCTCGTCCTCCCATCCTCATCGCCGGCGGCGGTGAGAGGATCCTGAGGCTGGCCGGTCGGGAAGCCGACATCATCGGGATCAGCATCCGTCTCGACGACGGGCAACGGGCCCAGCTCGACAAAGGTGTGGTCTCTGCGACAAGCGAGCTGGTGGAGCAGAAGGTGGGTTGGATCCGGGAGGGAGCCGGGGATCGATATGACGAGATCGAGCTCAATGTCCTCGTGTTCGAGGCGCACGTGACCGACGCCTCCCGGGAAGTTCTCCGCCGGATCGGAAGCGAGACCGGGACCGATCCGGCGGTGGTGGCGGAGTCGCCACAGGTTCTGGTGGGCTCGATCGAGGAGATTTGCGAGACGATGGAGCGACGCCGGGAGTCCTTCGGAATCTCGTACTACACCTTCTACGAGCCGGACCTGGTCACCATGGCTCCCGTGGTGGAGCGTCTCACCGGCCGCTAGCAGCGAGCACCCCGTCGACGATATCCGGGAGCACGTCGCCGATGGCAGCGTCCAGCTTGACCGAAGCAATCATGTCCGCCTCGGTGGCTCCTTTGTTGACGACCACGATGGGGAGTGAGCGGAGGGCGCCACGCATCACCACGTCCGACGCCGGCCATACGGCAACAGTCGAACCGAGGACCAGGAGGGCGTCGGACATGGAAAGAAAGGTCATGGCCTTGCCCATCTCCCGCTCGGGGAGGAGCTCGCCGAACATGACGGTGGCGGTCTTCACCATTCCCCCACATTCGGGGCAGGTCGGATCGAGCTCTCCTGCCTCCACCCGGGCGAGGACTTCATTGGTGGGCCACGTCGTGCCACAGTCGACGCAGTGGCAGTCCCTGACGTTCCCGTGCAGTTCCGCCACGAGGTCGTCGTCGAGACCCGACTCATGGTGGAGACCGTCGACGTTCTGGGCGACCACTCC
>DATHUL010000034.1:0-3686 GCA_035462285.1 Acidimicrobiia bacterium | reverse complement strand
CTCGTCGTAAGGGAGGGCCATCGAGATGGTCTTGCCCTGACGGACCAGCCCGGCGGCGGCCACCACCATCTCGGGGGTGACCAGGTTGAGGGTTCCTCGCTCGTCCTCGGGGCCCCAACGCCCCCAATTGCTGTGTCGCTGGCTCAGTTCACGGACGGTCTCGATGCTGGCGCTCACAGTGCCTCTTGCTCGGTCGGGTCGGTTGTGCAGGATGCACGATATATGATCGACCAGTCTGGACCCAAAGGAGCTGACCCACCCCGTCATGGACCGAGAATTCACCCCCGAACAGGAGCTGTTCCGGGCCACCGTCCGGGAGTTCTGCGAGAAGGAGATCAGCCGGGAGTACGTCAGGGAGTGCGACCGGGAGCGAAGACCTCCCCGAGACCTGTACGACAAGCTGGGCGAGCAGGGCTGGCTCGGTATCAACATCCCCGAGGAGCACGGCGGCGCCGAGGCCGGAGCGGTCGAGGTGGCAATCCTGCTCGAGGAGCTGGGCCGGGTCTTCCTCGATCTCTCCTTCTGGGTGTTCCGCGCCGTGACCTGGGGTGGTCTCGCCATCAGCCGCGACGGGACCCCGGAGCAGAAGACCGAGCTACTGCCCCGGATCGCCTCGGGTGAGCTCACCGTCTGCTTCTCGTTGACCGAGCCCGACGCCGGGTCCGATGCGGCGGCGATCACCCTCTCCGCAGTCGAGGACGGCGACGACTTCGTGCTCAACGGGCAGAAGGTGTTCACCTCCGGGTGCAAGGCCAGCGACCTCGACGTGGTCGCCACCCGAACCTCCTCGGAGGGGAAGAAGCACCACGGGATCACCAACTTCATCGTCGACACCGACAGCCCCGGGTTGGAATGGCAGCCGATCGAGACCCTGGGCCACTGGCCGCTGGGGACCGCCATGCTCTATTTCGCCGACGTACGCGTCCCCAAGACCAGGATGCTGGGCACTCTTCACCAAGGATGGGCCGATCTCGGGGTGTATCTGCGCTACGAGCGTCTCTGTCTCTCCGCGGCCCGGACCGGGGCGGCGGCGGCGGCCCTGGGGGACTCGGTGGCCTATGCCAAGGAGCGGGAGCAGTTCGGACGCCCGATCTCGGAGTTCCAGGCGGTGTCCCATCGTCTCGCCGACATGCAGACCATGGTCGAGATCTCCCAGATGCTCGTCTACCGCTACGCCTCCCGGCTCGACCGGGGCCTGGCCACGACCAGGGACGCGGCCATCCTCAAGCTCTATGCCTGTGAGGCATACAAGGAGGTGGCCGACCTCGGGCTCCAGGTCCTCGGCGGCTACGGGTACACCATGGAGTACGACCTGCAGCGTCATTTCCGGGAGTCGCGGCTCGGGGTGATCGGGGCGGGGACCTCCGACATCCAGCGAAACATCATCGCCAAGACCATGGGACTTTGAGGCCGTGGGTGTCATCACCGAGGAGGCCCGTCGCTGGGCCGAGAGGGAGTACCCCCGGTTCGAGATGGTCGTCACCGCCACCGACATCGCCAAGTTCGCCCACGCCACCGGGGAGACGGACCCGATCCACTTCGACCGGGAGGCTGCCATCGCCGCCGGGCATGCCGACGTGGTCGCTCCCACCCTGTTCCCCTACGTGGTCCGGATGCACGCCTCGGCTCTGGTACCGCCCGATCAGCTGGAGGCCGACGGGTCTCCTCGCGCCGACGTCCCGCCTCTGCCCACCCGTCGGGCCATGGCCGGGGAGACCTCGGTCGAGTTCGGGGAGCGGATCGTGGCAGGGGACGTGATCACGGTGCAGAAGAGGCTGGCGCAGATGTACGAGAAGGAGGGCCGGAGCGGGCCGCTGGTGTTCGTGGAGATGGAGTTCACCTTCACCAACCAACGCGGCGAGCTGGTGGCCCGGGAGAACTTCACCAGGATCTATCGATGAGCGCCCTCCCCCAGGTCGGGGCCGAGGCGCCGGTCCAGGCCCGGACCCCGAGCGCCCTCGACCTGTTCATGTTCAGCGCCTCGTCCTGGCTGCTCCACCGGATCCACTACGACACCCCGTTCACCACCGAGCATGACGGGCACCCCGGTCTGCTCATCCACGGTCCCTTGCAGGGCGTGTATCTGGTCCAGACCGCCGAATCCTGGCTGGGCGATGCGGCCCGGCTCCGTTCCATCAGCTATCGCCACCTCGCCCCTGCCTACCTGGGGGACACCCTGGAGTGCGGAGGCTCGGTCACCGCCGCCGACCGAGACGGGTTCGAGGTCGAGCTCTGGGCGCGCAAGCCCGACGGCACGGTGACAACCACGGGGAGGGCCAGGTTCGAGGCGATGACGACCACATGACGACCACGTGACGACCACTGGGGCCAGGGTCCTGGCCGAGATGCTCGATGGCTACGGGGTGACCCATCTCTTCCACGTGCCCGCCGTGCTCCGCCGGACCATGGTCGAGATCGAAGCCCACACCTCGATCAAACGGCTCCGACCACATGGGGAGAAGCCGGCCGCCTACATGGCCGACGGGTACGCCCGGGCCTCGGGACGACCCGGGATCTGCGCCGCCCAGGTGGTCGGGGCGCACAATCTGGCCGCCGGTCTGCGCGACGCCCATCTCGCCCACTCCCCCGTCATCGCCTTCACCGGCGGGCGTGATCCTCACACCAAATTCCGCAAGGTGTACCAGGAGGTCGACGACCTCCCCGCCTTCGAGACGGTGACCAAGATGAACGCCACCATCGACGCGGTCGAGCGCATCCCCGACATGGTGCGCCAGGCATTCCGGGTCGCCACCACCGGCTCGCCCGGACCGGTCCATCTACAGTTCCGGGGCAACGAGGGCCAGATCGACGCCGAAGTGGCGGAGATGGATGTCTACTGCGAGGAGCAGTTCGCCTCGGTCCCTCCCTTCCGGCCCTCCCCTCCCGACCACGACCTGGTCCAAGCCCTCGGGCAACTGGACGCCGCGGAGAGACCCGTGATCGTGGCCGGGGGTGGGGTGCGGGCCAGCGGCGCCGGGCCGGCGCTGGTCGCCTTGGCGGAGAGGCTCGGAGTCCCGGTGGCCACCTCGCTCAACGGCAAGGACGTCATTCCCGGCACCCACCCCCTCTCGGTGGGAGTGGTCGGCACCTACTCCCGGGGCTCGGCCAACCGGGTGGTGCTGGAGGCCGACCTCGTCTTCTTCGTCGGCACCGAGACCGGCGGGATGACCACACACTTCTGGAAGGTGCCGCCCTTGGGGACCCGGGTGATCCAACTCGACATCGACCCCGAGGCACTGGGCCGGAACTACCCGCCCCAAGTGGCGATCAACGGCGACGCCCGCACCGCCCTGACCCGAATGCTGGAGCTGGCCGGCGAGCGGGCCGGTCACCAGGAATGGGCCGACACCGCCGCCGGCCATGTCACCGACTGGCGTCTCGAGTACGCCCCGCTGCTCGAGTCGGACCAGGTGCCGATCCGACCGGAGCGTCTCTGCGCCGAGCTCACCGATCTGGTCCCCGACGACGGGATCGTGGTGGTGGACACGGGTCATGCCGGGATGTGGATGGGCGGGATGTACGACCTGCGGGCGACCACCCAGTCCTACCTGAGAAGCGCCGGCCACCTGGGCTGGGCATTCCCCGCCTCGCTGGGCGCCAAGTGCGCCCAACCCGACCGACCGGTGGTCTGCTTCACCGGCGACTCCGGGTTCTGGTACCACGTCGCCGAGATCGAGACCGCGGTC
>DATHUL010000033.1:0-7705 GCA_035462285.1 Acidimicrobiia bacterium | reverse complement strand
GACGTGGCCCGCTATCGGGTCTATGCCGCGCTGATCGGGGCCGCCATGCTGGGGATGGCCGGGGCGACCTACGCCTTCACCGAGGGCCGGATCAGCCCCACCACCTTCGGGTTCCCCCAGGTCGACGTGGTGGTCATCGTCATGCTTGCCTTCGGAGGCATCGGCACCCTGTTCGGGCCGATCCTGGGGGCGGTCATCTTCACCGCCCTGGACGAGGTCCTGATCGAGCTCGGCCAACTCCGGGTGCTGGTCTACGGGATCCTCATCATCTTGTTGTTCCTCTGGATCCCGCGCGGCGTCATCCCGACCCTGCAAGGCTTGTTCCGGCGTCGAAGGCAGCTCTGAGGCAGGGGAGGCCGACATCCGCTCCAACCGCGACATCGCCCACCTCGGTTACGTGGAACTGTTCACCCCGGTGTTCGACGAGAGCTTGGGCTTCTTCACAGAGGTGCTGTCGATGGACATCGTCGAGTCCGAGGGAGACACGGTTTATCTACGCACCTGGGACGACTACGAGCGTTTCAGCCTCAAGCTGAGCGCCAGGGCCGAGCCCGGCGTGGGGCGGGTCGGGGTGCGCGCGGCGGACGAGACCGCGCTGCTACGTCGGGCCGAGGCGATCGAGGCGACCGGTCTTGGTCGTGGTTGGGTCGACGGACAACCCGGGAGGGGCTCGACGTTCGCCTTCGAGGATCCCGACGGGCATCGATGGGACCTCTACTTCGAGTCGGAGCGGTACACGCCACCTGACTCGGTCAGGCCCGCTCTCAAGAACCAGGCTCAGCGGCGCCCCAATCACGGGATCGGTGTGCGTCGTCTCGACCATGTCAACTTCCTGGCGGCCGATGTCGAGTCCAATCGTGACTTCGCCACGTCTGTCCTGGGGGCGCTGCCCACCGAGCAGATCCGTCTGGACAACGGCGACATCGCCGGGATCTGGATGACCTTCTCCAACAAGGGCTACGACGTGGTCTACACCCACGACCGGACCGGGACCAGGGGCAGACTGCATCACGTCGCCTTCGCCGTCGACCAGCGCGAGGACATCCTGCGAGCCGCCGACCTCTATCTGGAGCGAGGCGTGTTCATCGAGACCGGGCCGCACAAGCACGCCATCCAGCAGACTTTCTTCCTCTATGTCTGGGAGCCGGGCGGCAACCGGGTCGAGACCGTCAACGCCGGGGCTCGACTCGTCCTCGCACCCGATTGGGAGCTGATCACCTGGACCGAGGCCGAGCGGGCCAAGGGTCAGGCATGGGGCCTGAAGACGATCGAGTCGTTCCACACCCACGGGACTCCACCGGTCGCCCAGTCGGTACAGTCGGCGCCGGACCGACCACAAGGAGACGACGATGAGTGATCGCCCCCCGTTTCGAGCCGACCACGTCGGAAGCTTCCTCCGGCCGGAGTCGGTCATCGAGGCCAGGGCCCGGCGGGCCGAGGGAGAGATCGGGCCCGAAGAGCTGAGGGAAGTCGAGGACCGGGCCATCTCCGAAGTGGTGAGACAGCAAGAGGACGTCGGTCTGAGAGGGATCACCGACGGCGAGTTCCGTCGCTACATGTTCCACGTCGACTTCCTGGAGCAGCTGGAAGGGGTGGCGGTGATCGAGGGCGACTTCCTGGCCAGGTTCCACCGCACCGACGGGACCGAGATCGAGTTCTCCCCGCCCACGATGCATGTCGAGGCCCCGATCCGCCACATCCGGCCCATCCAGGGCGCCGACTACGACTTCCTGGCCTCTCAGGTCACCAAGACCCCCAAAGTGTCGATTCCTGCGCCTTCGATGCTGCATTTCCGGGGCGGGCGCCAGGGCATCAGCGAGGAGGTCTATCCCGACCTCGAGCAGTTCTTCTCAGATCTCACCGCCGCCTATCGGGAGGAGATCGCCGACCTCGCCTCCCGGGGCGCCCGATACGTGCAGATGGACGACACCAACCTCGCCTATCTCTGCGACCCGGAGGTGCGGGAGCGGACCGCGGCCAGGGGGGACGACCCCGACGAGCTGACCCGTCTCTACAGCCGTCTGGTCAACGACGCCTTCCAAGACCGGCCCGACGACATGACAGCGGCGATCCATCTCTGCCGGGGCAACTTCCAGAGCGCCTGGGTCACACAGGGCGGGTACGAGCCGGTGGCGGAGATCCTGTTCAACGAGATGAACGTCGACGCCTTCTTCCTCGAGTACGACGACGAGCGCTCGGGAGACTTCGCCCCTCTTCGTTTCGTGCCGGAGAACAAGATGGTGGTGCTCGGTCTGATGAGCTCGAAGCAAGCCGAGGTGGAGGACGCCGACGAGGTGAAGAAGCGGATCGACGAGGCGGCCGAGTACATCCCGCTCGGCCAACTGGCCTTGAGCCATCAGTGTGGGTTCTCATCGACCGCCCACGGCAATCTCCTCGGCCACGACGACCAATGGCGCAAGCTGGCCCGCACCGTTGAGGTGGCTCACGACGTCTGGGGCTACTGACCGGTCTCAGGGCCGTGTCTGACCGGTCGGTCTAAGGTCGGGCCGTGATCGACTTCCAGTCTCACCCCGACCGCTACCGGCACTGGGTGCTTCGATTCGAGGGCCCGGTCGCCTATCTCGAGATGGATGTCGACCCTTCGGGCGGGCTGCACCAGGGTTACGAGATGAAGCTGAACTCGTACGACCTCGGAGTCGACATCGAGCTGGCCGATGCGGTCCAGCGTCTCCGTTTCGAGCACCCCGAGGTCGGGGCGGTGGTGATCGGCTCGCGCAACGACCGGGTCTTCTCGGCAGGGGCCAACATCGGCATGCTCGCTCTCGCCCCACACCCGCTCAAGGTCAACTTCTGCAAGTTCACCAACGAGACCAGGAACGCAGTCGAGGACGCCACCGAGCACTCCGGGCAGCGCTACCTCGCCGCCCTGAGAGGCAACGCCGCAGGTGGCGGGTACGAACTGGCCCTGGCCACCGACCACATCATGCTGATCGACGACGGGACCTCTTCGGTTGCCCTGCCCGAGGTCCCTCTGCTCGGAGTGCTTCCCGGCACCGGCGGGCTAACCCGTCTGGTCGACAAACGTCACGTGCGAAAGGACCGCGCCGACGTGTTCTGCACCGTGGAGGAGGGGATCAAGGGGAGGCGGGCCCTGGACTGGCGTCTGGTCGACGAGCTGATCCCGTCGTCGTCGTTCGACGAGACGGTCCGGCGCCGGGCCATGGAGATGGCGTCGGCAACCGATCGCCCCGCCGGGGCAACGGGAGTGGCGCTGACCCCGATCCAGCGTGAGATCGGCGAGGACGGGATCATCTACGGCTCGGTCCGGGTAGACATCGATCGATCCACCGCCACCGCCACCCTCACACTCGACGGCCCCGAGGCGCCGCCGCCGGTCGACGCCCCTGCAGCGGGCGCGTTGGGCGCCGGGCTCTGGGCGTTGCGGCTGGCGCGCGAGCTGGACGATGCGCTCCTCCACCTCCGGGTCAACGAGCTCGAGATCGGGACCTGGATCATCCGCAGCCGGGGCGATGCCGATGCAGTCGAAGCCCACGACCGGTTCCTCGTCGAGAACGGGGCCGACTGGTTCCTGCGCGAGGTGACCCTCTACTGGAAACGTCTCCTCAAGCGGGTGGAGTCGACATCGCGCACCCTGATCTGCCTGGTGGAGCCGGGAAGCTGCTTCGTCGGCTTTCTCGCCGAGCTCGCCCTCGCCGCCGACCGCAGTTACATGCTGGAGGGGCCCCGGCCCGGCGAGGACGAGGTCGCCGTGCTCCTGCTCACCCGCTCCTCGATCGGGCCGTTCCCCATGGCCAACGGGCTGACCCGGCTCCAAACCCGATTCTGGGGCGACGAGCCGGGGCTTAAGACGGCGATGAGCTCGGTCGGGCATCGTCTCGTGGCGACAGAGGCTATCGAGGCGGGTCTGGTCACCGACGTCATGGACCAGCTCGACTGGGACGACGAGCTCAGGGTGATGATCGAAGAGAGGGTCTCTTTCTCGCCCGATGCGCTGACCGGCATGGAGGCCAGTCTCCGCTTCCCGGGGCCGGAGACGATGGAGACCAAGATCTTCGGCCGGCTCACCGCATGGCAGAACTGGGTGTTCTCCCGCCCCAATGCCTCGGGCGACGCCGGCGCATTGCGGCGGTATGGCACCGGGATCAGACCCGAGTACGACCGGAGGAGAGTGTGATGGCCGCCGAGATGGTCGACTACGACCTGCTCATCCCCAACAACGTCGGTCTGGCCGACGACCCCAAGCTACGTCGAGCACTGGAGCAATGGCACCCCGGTTACATCGACTGGTGGATGTCGATGGGCCCGGAGGGCTTCCAGATGGCCGACGTCTGGCTGCGGACCGCGGTGAGTGTCGAGAAGGAGGGCTGGGCCAAGTTCGACTACGTGAAGATGCCCGAGTATCGCTGGGGCATCCTGCTCGCTCCCGAGGTCGAAGACCGCACCATCCCCTGCGGCGAGCACGTCGGCGAGCCGGTGTGGACCGAGGTGCCCGGCCCCTACCGCGCCATGCTCCGCCGTCTGATCGTGATCCAGGGCGACACCGAGCCCGCCTCCGTCGAGCAGCAGCGCCATCTCGGCGCCACCGCCCCCTCGATCTACGACATGCGAAACCTGTTCCAGGTGAACGTGGAGGAGGGCCGCCATCTGTGGGCGATGGTCTACCTGCTCCAGAAGTACTTCGGCAGGGATGGGCGGGAGGAGGCCCAGGAGCTGCTACAGCGCCAGTCGGGGAGTGCGGAGAAGCCGAGGATGTTGGGGGCGTTCAACGAAGCGACTCCCGACTGGCTCTCCTTCTTCATGTTCACCTACTTCACCGATCGTGACGGGAAGATGCAGCTCGAGGCTCTGGCCCAGTCCGGGTTCGATCCGCTTTCCCGCACCTGCCGATTCATGCTGGCCGAGGAGGCGCATCACATGTTCGTCGGGTACACCGGGGTGAAGCGGATCGTCGAGCGGACGGCGGCGGCGATGGCCGAGGGCGGGGTCGAGGATCCCTACGACACCGAGGCGGTGCGCCGGCTCGGGGTGATCGACCTTCCCGCCATCCAACGCAAGACCAACCTCCACTTCTCGCTCACCCTCGACCTGTTCGGTTCTGAGGAGTCGACCAACGCCGCCAACTTCTTCAATGCAGGGATCAAGGGCAGGTACCACGAGGACCGAATCGACGACGACCACCGTCTGGTCGACGACACTTACCCGGTGACGAAGGTGGTGGACGACGAGTTGCGTCAGGTGGATGTCCCCGCGCTGAACGCCCTCAATGCCCGGCTCCGCGACGATTTCATCGAGGACTGCCAGGGAGGTATATCGCGCTGGAACACCGAGCTGTCCCAACGTGGCATCGAATTCGAGATCGAGCTGCCTCATGTCGCCTTCAACCGGCACATCGGGGAGTTCGCAGACATCTCGGTCTCCCCGGACGGGCGTCTGGTATCCCGTGACGAGTTCGAGGCGGGCAGGGCACAGTGGCTGCCCACTTCCGACGATCAGGCCTATATCGAGAGTCTGATGCGGCCGCAGTTGGAGCCGGGGAGGTTCGCCGGTTGGATCGCACATCCGGCCCGGGGCATCCAGGGCAAGCCCACCGACTTCGAGTACGTGAAACTGCCGTGACTCGGGGCTGACCAACGGTGGGCCGGGTCGATCCCCACATCTTCGTCATCTTCGGCGGCACCGGCGACCTGGCCGAGCGCAAGCTGATCCCGTCCCTGTATCGGCTCATCGCGGCCGAGGAGGTCGGCGACCACTGTGTCGTGCTCGGTGTCTCCCGAAGGGACGTCGGCGACGAGGGCTATCGGGAGTGGACCAGGAATGCGCTGACGGCGGAGTCGAACATCGAGGAGACCTCCGCCTGGTGCGACCGGAACGTCTACCACCACGCCCTGGGCGAAGGATCGGGAGGTTATGAGGACTTGCGGCGGCGAATCGAGGCCATCGAGGCCGAACGAGGTCTGCCGGGGAACCGGGTCTTCTACATGGCGATCCCCCCGATCGTGTTCGGCTCGACCATCGAGGGGCTTGGCGGCGCCGGGCTGGCCGACGGTCCGGGTTGGGCCCGGGTGGTGGTGGAGAAGCCGTTCGGCACCGACCTGGAGACGGCCCGGCAACTGAACGATCTCCTCCGGGCCCACTTCGACGAGTCCCAGATCTATCGCATCGACCACTACCTGGGCAAGGCCACGGTGCAAAACCTGCTCACCTTCCGATTCACCAACCCGATGTTCGAGCGGCTTTGGAACCGTGATCGGGTGGCGCTGGTCGAGATCACGGTGGCCGAAGATCTGGGCATCGGGGGCCGCGCCGGGTTCTATGAGCAGGCCGGTGTGATCCGGGACATGGTGCAGAACCATCTCACCCAGCTCCTCGCCCTGGTGGCGATGGAGCCGCCCAATGTGTTCGACGCCGACCGGATACGTGACGAGAAGGTGAAGGTGGTCGCCGCGGTGGCCCCGATCGATCCCGACGACGTGGTGTACGGCCAATACGGTCCCGGCACCGTCAACGGCTCGCCTGTGCTCGGGTATCACGAGGAGGACGGCGTCGATCCGGGCTCGGTCACGCCCACCTTCGCCGGGATCAGGATCTATGTGGACACCTGGCGCTGGCAGGGAGTCCCTTTCCTGCTCCGCACCGGGAAGCGGCTGCCGGAGCGCTCCACCAAGATCTCGGTG
The DNA here is from genome assembly GCA_035462285.1 of Acidimicrobiia bacterium. Classification (GTDB taxonomy): domain Bacteria; phylum Actinomycetota; class Acidimicrobiia; order Spongiisociales; family ZC4RG35; genus JARDZU01. The sequence continues at coordinate 1,049 of DATHUL010000033.1, read as the reverse complement.
ACCTTTCGCGAACCGGCCCTTTGCGTGTTCCACGGGCGACGAGACGACTGCGTCCACGAGCCCGACGTGTTGCTGATCATCCTCGAACCCGACGAGGGGTTCTCGCTCCGGTTCAACGTGAAGTCTCCTCACGAGGACGCCACCATCGACACCCAGTCGTTGCACTTTCGCTACTCCGACGTCTACGGACAGCTGCGTGACGCCTACCAGACACTGATCCTCGACATCCTGGAGGGGGACCAGACCCTGTTCGTCAGGGCCGACGAGGTGGAGGCGTCATGGCGGATTTACGACCCCCTCCATGACCGTGCTACGGAGCCGATCCTCTACCGGGCAGGAACCTGGGGGCCGGCCGAGATGGACCAGGGTGTCCCTCTCGGCGGGGATGCCTGGATGCAGCGCCGGGGCCCTTCGTGACCCCTGAGCCCTGGCTGCGCCACGCCCCCGACGTCTGCGCAGACCTCGGCACCGACGCCGAGCGAGGCCTCACCTCCGAGGAGGTCGCCGCCCGTCTCCAGCAGCACGGACCGAACCAGCTGGACGCCACGCCCCCGGTGCCGCCATGGCGAAAGTTCCTCGCCCAGTTCGCCGACCCTCTGATCTATCTGCTTCTCGGTGCGGTGGTGGTGTCTCTCGGGGCGTGGTTCCTCGAAGGGCGGGAGGAGGTCCCGTTCGAGGCCATCGTGATCGCCGCCATCGTGCTCCTCAATGCAGTGCTCGGCTATGTGCAGGAGGCTCGCGCCGAGCAGGCGGTGGCCGCACTGCAACGGATGGCCGCGGCCAGCGCCGGGGTGGTTCGCGACGGGCGGGAGGAACAGGTGCCGGCCACCGATGTCGTGCCCGGCGACATCCTGGTGCTCGCCGAGGGAGACGCGATCGCGGCCGACGCCCGTCTTGTGCAGGCCGCCTCGCTGATGGTGGCCGAAGCCCCACTCACCGGGGAGAGCGAGGCGGTGACCAAGCAGGTGGCCGCGCTCGACGGCCCGGCCGGTGTCGGCGACCGGGTCAACATGGTCTTCGCCGGTACCGCCGTCACCCGGGGTCGGGGC
>DATHUL010000032.1:0-13328 GCA_035462285.1 Acidimicrobiia bacterium | reverse complement strand
GCACGGAAACCGCGCTCTTCGAGGATGTGCACCGCGGCGGCGGTGGTGCCGCCCGGTGAGGTGACCTGAGATCTCAGCTCGGCCGGCGTGCCATCGGTGTCGGTGAGAAGATGCCCCGCCCCCCGGATGGTCTGATGCACGAACTCCTCGGCGATGTCTCGGGGGAGCCCTTCCCGTACTGCGGCCTCGGTGAGCGCCTCGGCGAGGAGAAAGACATATGCCGGACCCGTGCCCGACACCGCTGTGACCGCGTCCAACAGCGACTCGTCCATCACTCTGACCGCTCCCACGGCGCCCAGCACCTCGGTGGCGAGCTTGAGGTGGTCGTCGCCGGCGTGGGCGCCCCGAGCGATGCCGGTGACCCCTTCACCGACCAGGGCCGGGGTGTTGGGCATGGCCCGGACCACCGCCACCTCGCCGAGACGATCCTCGTAGGTCCTGGTGGTGATGCCGGCGGCCAGCGAGAGCAGCATCTGACCGGCATCGACCCGGGTGGCGAGTCGCTCGATGACCACTCCGACATCTCGCGGCTTGACCGCGATCACCACGACTTGACGGGCTTCGATCGCCTCTATCGCGTCGAGGGTCACCAGCGCCGTCGACCGTTGCGCCAGGTCGGAGACACGATCCTCGCGACGAACGCACAACGAGAGTTGGTCGGGGGCCCACCCGGCGCGTTGCAGACCGCTGAACAACGCCTCGCCCATGGCGCCGACCCCGATGATCGCAACCGAGGGATGGTCGTTCATGGGCGGATTATATGAATCGATCGTGCCTCGACCCATGGGGCAAGGCCACGAAAGGGTCGGGAACGGCCCCGCCCTCTGGCCGGCTACTTCTCGCCGACCCTGCTGCGGAGTCGTCGGATCTCGTCGTAGACGCCGTCGGTCAGAGTCGTCGAGGCGGGGGCGGAGACTCCCTTGAGATTGGCTGCGGTACGCACCTTGTCCGGGGCCAGAGTGATCGGCGCCGGCTCGACCACCGGGTCGGGCTCGTCGACCTCGTGGGACAGGTCGATGTCCTCGGGCTCCTCGGTCGGGTGCCGGGGTGCCTCTGGCTCGAACCGTCCGCCGTTCTCCGACCACTCTGTCCCGGTCGAGCCGGGGGCCACGCCTTCGGCCAGCCGGTCCAGCCAGTCGGTCTCACCCTCCTGGATGGTGACCATGTCGGCGAGGTCGAGCCGCTGGAGGGTGTGGAAGATGCGCACCGCTCCGCCCCGGCCGTATCGACTCTCCAAGGCGTCAAATGTGAATGTCGGCACCAGATTGACGAAGACCTGCCAGTCCTCGGGCTCGATTGTCACCGGCGCCCCGATCTCGGGGACCAGCTTGACCGCGCTCGCCTCCAACAACCCGGATGCAACCACCTCGCCTTCCAGCGACTGGAGTGCTTCGACATCCAGCAAGACCTCTTCCACGGTCCAACCCTTGGTGTCGGGACCGTCGGCGGCGCCCACCGCAAAGGATCCTTCGGCGACGGTGGACAGGACATAGAGGATGTCGGCGACACCGGCCCGGTCGATGCCGTTGTATGCGCCCTGAGCGCCGGTCAACTCGGCCCCGGTCACTCGCCCCTCGCGGAAGTGGACACGTCCGTGCCTCTGTCCCTCGATATCGAGTGAGCCCGTCTTCTTGGTGACCTGCATGATCTGGAGCAGGTCGTTGATACTCCAATCGGAGAGCTGACCCGAGAGATGCATCTTTCCTTCCGTGTCCTTCAACGGGCATATCGGCAGGAAAGGTCGATCGGTTGAGAAATTCAGGCCTTCTTGGCCGCTTTCATCGCCCTCTTCTTCTCGCGGAGAACCAGCACGTCTTGGAAGCTGGCGACATCGGCGATCGACGGCCAATTGGCCGCCTTCTCTTCCCATCCGTCGGGGCGTACCCCGAGTCGTTTGCCCAGCAGCCCGACGAAGATCCTCGACTTCTCCGCGCCGAACCCGGGTAGGGCACGCAGACGAGAGAGCAGCTCTGCTCCGCTTTCCGCCGTCGACCAGAGTGACTGGGCGTCGCCGCCGTACTCGTCCACGATGACGCGGGCGAGATCCTGCGCCCGTTTCGCCATCGAGGCCGGGTATCGGTGGATGGCTGGCGGTCCCCGGAACACCTCCTCGAGCTTCTCCAGGTCGGTGGCGACGACCAATGCCGGGTCCAGCGCGCCGCCGAGCCGCTCCTTGAGCAGATACGGCCCGAAGAAGGCGCGCTCCATCGGGAACTGTTGGTCGAAGAGCATCCCGAGGAGAAGGGCGAAGCCGTCGACGGCGAGGAGCCGGTTCGCCTCGTCGGACTCGGTGAATGAGAGGGAGTCGGGTCGGTCCATCGGCCCAACCTAGTGGCCCTTGGCGGTCAGAAGAGAAGGCGGATGAAGACGTAGAGCACCAGCAGCCCGGCCGGGGCGTAGGCGGCCATATGGGCGGGGTCTCTGCGTGGCTCGTTCATCTCTATGGTCTCTCTGACGCAACTTAAGGTGAGATCGTTCCGGGACAAATAGGGGTTGTCCCCTATTCGACCCGGGTCCTGTGACCACAATGTGAACGGATCGGATATGACCAGTGACATCTACATCGTCGACGCCTGCAGGGCCCCTATGGGGAAGCTGGGTGGGCAGTTGGCCCACGTCCGGCCCGACGACCTCGCCGCCCATTCCATCGTCGCCTTGCTGAGGCGAAACCCCGGTCTCGACCCGATGGCGATCGAGGACATCTACTGGGGAGCGGCCAACCAGGCGGGCGAGGACAATCGAAATGTGGCCCGGATGGCGGGGCTATTGGCCGGGCTCCCCATCGAGGTGCCCGGGGCCACGGTCAACCGTCTCTGCGGCTCGGGGATGCAGGCGGTCCTGTCCGGGGCGCATGCCCTGGCCGCAGGGTGGGGCGAGGTGATGGTGGTCGGCGGTTCCGAGTCGATGACGCGCTCCCCCTACGTGGTGATGAAGGGCGATCGCGCCTTTGCCACCGGGTTCCCCGAGGCGGCGGACACCGTGCTCGGCTGGCGTCTGGTCAACCCGAGGATGAAGGAGCTCTACCCCCCGATCACCCTCGGGATGACCGCCGAGGTCGTGGCGGCCAAATACGACATCACCCGGGAGGACCAGGACCTCTTCGCGTTGAGCAGTCACCAAAAGGCGCTGGCAGCAATCGAAGCGGGTCGCTTTCGCGACGAAGTCGAGCCGATCGAAGCGCCCACCGACGCCAGGCACCGGTCGACGACCACGGTCGAGACCGACGAAGGCCCCCGCCCGGACACTTCGATCGAGGTGTTGGCCAAGCTTCCCCCCGTCTTCAAGGAGGACGGTTCGGTGACCGCGGGCAACTCGTCGCCGATGAACGACGGGTCCGCCGCGCTGTTGCTCGCAACCGAGGCCGGGCTGGGGAGCCACGGTCTCACCCCGATGGCTCGCATCGTCTCCTCGGCTGCCGCCGGGGTCCATCCCGACGTCATGGGGATTGGCCCGGTGCCGGCATCGGAAAAGGCCATGGCCCGTGCCGGAATCGGAGGCGACGACCTCGACCTGGTCGAGATCAACGAGGCGTTTGCCTCCCAGGCGGTGGCGAGCATGCGTCTCCTCGAGCTCGATCCGGACAAGGTCAACGTCAACGGGGGCGCGATCGCGATCGGGCACCCTCTCGGGGCCTCCGGAGCCCGGATCCTGACCACGCTGGCCCATGAGCTCCGTCGCCGTCAGGGCCGGTACGGGTTGGCCACGATGTGCATCGGTGTCGGCCAGGGGATAAGCACGGTCGTCGAACGTGTCTGAGGGTCCGCTCCAGGGCATCCTCGTCGTCGAGTTCGGCAATCTGATCGCCGCCCCCTACGCCGCCATGCTCCTCGCCGACCTGGGGGCGCGTGTGGTCAAGGTGGAGCCGCCGGAAGGTGACCTGGGTCGGGGCTTCGGGCCCTATCAGAACGGCGAGTCGACCTTCTTCATGATGGCCAATCGGGGCAAGGAGTCGCTCGCCATCGACCCCAAGGACTGGGTGTCGAAGCGGGTTCTGGACAAGCTGGTGAGCAAAGCGGATGTGGTGGTGCACAACCTGCGGCATGGGGCGATGGAGCGGATGGGGCTCGGCGAGAGCCGAGCCGCCGAGCTCAACCCGCGACTCGTCTACGCCTCCATCTCCGCCTTCGGCGCCGAGGGGCCCTACGCGGAGCGGGCCGGGATCGACATCGTGTTCCAGGGCGAGTCGGGGATGATCTCGATCACCGGGGATCCCAAGGACGGGCCCCGCAAGACCGCAACCACCATCGGCGACTACGTGGCCGGCACCAACGCCGCTCTCGCCATCTGCGCAGCCCTGGCCCAGACCCCCCGCCGTGGTCGGCGGATCGACGTCTCGCTCCGCGACGGGGTGATGGCGGTCCAGTCGGGGTGGAACGCCCTGGCATTCGCCGGCGGGGGACAACCGGAGCGAACCGGCACCGCCAGCCCCTATCTGGCACCGAACCAGGTGTTCGAGGCGGCCGACGCGCCCTTCACCCTTGCCATCGTCTCCGATCGTCATTTCCGGATCCTGGCCGAGACGATCGGGCTGCCCGAGCTGGCCGATGCCTACCCGAGCAACGAGCAACGGATGGCCAACCGTCAAACCCTGGTCCGCAAGCTGGGCAGGGTGTTCCGGGCCGAGACCGCCGACCACTGGGTGAGCCTGCTCGGGGAGGCCGGTCTTCCCGTGGGGCATGTCCTCACCCTGACCGAGGCCCTCTCCGACCCGCAGGCCAGGCACAACGAGATGATCGTGGAGTACCGGCACCCGGTGGCGGGTGACGTGAAGGTCACCGGCTCGCCGATCCGCTTCGACGGCGCCCCGGCCCGCTCCGGGGCCGTGCCGCCCACGCTGGGTCAACACACCAGGGAGTTGCTGGCCGAGACCGGAGTCGACCCCGACACCATCGAGCAGATGGTCGAGGCCGGGACCGCGCTCGTATCGTGAGCGGCTTGATCCACTGGGCCGAGGAGGTGGGCGACGACTGGGCCCGGGTACGGGCCGTGCTGACCCAGGCCTTCGCGGTGAGCCGGGCCTCGGCGCAGGCGGAGGAGTCGTTGGTCTATGTGGTGAGACAGGACGACCTGCTGGGGAGACGCGGGCCGGGCAACGCGATGGTCGCCACCGGGCTTCTCTCCGCCGCCCGCACCGCGGCACTGGAGGGAGCCCGCAAGGGCTGGACCGCCAACGTCGTCGCCTACGACGAGGGCACCGACCCCGAAACGGTGCATGCCTGGGCGCAACATCTTCTCGACTCGGGCGACGTCACCGGCGAATTGGTCCACCTGGGCCCGGGCCACGTGGGGAAGACCCTGGCGTGAACGGTGTCGTCGTGGTCACCGGAGCTGCCCGCGGCATCGGGCGGGCCATCGCCGAGAAACTGGCCGGGACCGGGCCGATCACCGTCGTCGGCGTCGACATCGCCCCCGAGCTGGCCCTTTCCGAGCACATCACGCCGGTCCAGGTCGACCTGACCTCCCCCGAGGGACCGGGGCTGGTCCGGGAGACGGTGGAAGCCGCTGATGCGCCCCTGATCGGGTTGGTCAACAACGCCGGGATCACTCGCGACGCCCGGCTGGTCAACATGAGCGACGACCACTTCGCCCAGGTGCTCGAGGTCAACCTGGGCGCCACCTACCGGCTCTCGGCCGAGCTGGCTCCTGTCATGTCGGACGGGGGGTCGATCGTCAACATCGCCTCCCGTGCCTATCTGGGCAACTTCGGGCAGTTCAACTACTCGATGTCGAAGGGCGGGGTGGTCGGGCTGACCCGGGCGCTCTCCCTGAGCCTGGCGCCGGTGATCAGAGTCAATGCGATCGCCCCCGGATTGATCTCGTCGGAGATGAGCCTGGCCATCCCCGAGGAGATCCGGGACAAGATGGTGGCGTCCATCCCCCTGGCCCGAATGGGCACCCCCGATGAGATCGCCAACACCGTCTGGTTCCTCCTCACCCCCCTCTCCTCCTACATCACCGGCGAAGTGATCGTGGTGGGGGGCGGCCGCAGCCTGAGCTGATACCGCGTTCCTAATGCAGGGCGTCACGGATATGTGACGCGCTGCATTACGTTCGAGGCAAGTCAGCGTCGATCGAGGTACTGGGACTGGATGACCCTCCCGATCCGCCCCTCCAGGTCGTATAGCGCCGTGTCGGCCAACCCGATCCCTTGTGGCTGGGGGTAGGACAGCGACCTCATCCCGATCCACGGGCCGCGGGGAAGACGGTGCAGGTGGAGACTGAGGTCGGGGTTGACGAACAGGTAGACGGTCGGATCGAGAAACTGCGAGTTGCCATTGGCCATATCGGCGAGGGTGGCGAGGCGGACGAAGACGCTCGGCTCCTCGCCCTCGACCAGCGGGACCAGAAGCCGGAACCACGACGTGCCCGGTCCCGGTTTGCCGAAAGAGCCGTCCTTGGTCCGTATCTCGACCGCGTCGTAGTGAAAGCGGGGCATTTCGTCGTCCTCACCGAAGTGCCCCCGCCAGCTGAGCCGATCCATGCCCTCGGGCCCGGACGACATCGTGTCTGTCTCCGGCGGCGAGAGGTCGAGGTCGCCGATCCGGATCTTCAGCGCTCGTGCTCGGCCCAGATCCACCGTGCCCGCTCGCAGCCAGGCGTCGACGATCTGGATCCGACGTCCCTCCCTCGCCACCTCGGTCTCGATCTGGAGTGGCTCCAGCGGGATTGGGCGAAGCAGGTCGACTGTGAACCGGACCACCTGCATCGGCTCGAGTGTGGGTACGTTCTCCACGGCCCGGGCCAGGATTCCGCACGGCGGGCCGCCGTGCTGAGCGTCATCGGACCAACCTCCCCGGGTCAGTTGGGACGGGATGAGGTCCGCTCCGGCGAGGCTGAAGAGTGCGGACATGGGCCGGGCAGGGTAGATGCGGCAGTCAGGCGCGAATCAAGTCGTGGCCCGACCTGCCTGTAGATCGACAGGCAGAAATCCAATCAGCCGACCTCGGCTTGTGGTCCGGATTCACCCTCAGTGACGACCAAGTCCGCACCTCGCTCGCGGCACTCTTCGGGTCGCGGCAGCGGCTTGGCAATGAGAATCGATCACAAGCAGGGCAACGACCACCAGTGGCGCAGAGACCTGCACGATTCCGAATCGCGATGGCGATCAGGGCGACTACCGCGATCGGCAGGCAGGCCGAGGAAGAGGCCTAGGTCGAGCCACATTCGTCGTGGTCAGTAGTAGTACCGGCTCACCGTCTCGGCCACCATGGCCGGCTTCTCCCCACCCTCGACCTCGATCACGACCTGGCGGTTGACCTGGATCCCGCCTTCCACATCCGTCACCGAGACCAGCCCGATCCGAGCCCGGATCCGGGACCCGAACGGAACCGGGGCGGGGAACCGCACCTTCTCCAGCCCGTAGTTGATCGCCATGCGGGGCGACCCCACCTCTAGCTCGACCTGGGCGCTCAGCGTCACGGTGAGCGAGAGAGTGAGGAACCCGTGAGCGATGGTCCCCCCGAAAGGGCCTGCGCCGGCCTTCACCGGGTCGACGTGGATCCACTGATGGTCATCGGTGGCATCGGCGAAGGCATCCACTCGTTCCTGGGTGATCTCGATCCAATCGCTGACCCCGATCTCGGTGTCGACCAGGTGTTGAAGGGCGGCCGCATCCATTCCTTATGTACTCCGTCACGTATACGTGACGCCCTACATTAGGAACGCGTACCCTGCCCCCGTGCAGGTTCTCCAGACCAAGCTGGACCCGCGGTCCGAGGAGTACCGGGTCAACCGGGCCGCGATGGAGAGCCAGTTGGCAGAGTTCGAGGCGTTGATGGAGCGGGCTCGCCAGGGTGGGGGCGTGAAGTACATCAAGCGGCACCGGGATCGGGGAAAGCTGCTCGCCCGGGAGCGGATCGATCTCCTCCTCGATCGGGACGCCCCATTCCTCGAGCTCTCCACCCTGGCCGCCTGGGGCACCGACAAGAACCTCGGGGCCAACGTGGTCACCGGGATCGGAGTGGTGGAGGGGGTGGAGTGCGCCGTCCTGGCCCACGACCCGACCAGCCAGGCCGGCTCGATGAACCGCTACTCGGTGGCCAAGACGCTGCGGATCATGGACATCGCCATGGAGAACCGGCTCCCCCTGATCAACCTGGTCGAATCGGGCGGCGCCGATCTCCCCGACCAGGCCGAGGTGTTCATCGTCGGGGGCAAGTGGTTCCGAAACCTGACCCGGCTCTCCAAGATGGGCATTCCGACCGTCGCCATCGTCTTCGGCAGCTCCACCGCCGGCGGCGCCTACTTTCCCGCCATGTGCGACTACGCAGTGATGGTCAAAGAGCAGGCCAAGGTGTTTCTCGGCGGTCCACCGCTGGTCAAGATGGCGACCGGGGAAGAGTCGACCGACGAGGAGCTGGGTGGGGCGGAGATGCATTCCAGGATCTCGGGCCTGTCCGACTACTTCGCCCAGGACGAGCACGAGGCGATCCGGATGGGCCGGGACATCGTCAGCCATCTCAACTGGCGCAAGCTGGGCTACGGCCCGACCAAGGACCCCGACCCGCCGGTGCACGAGGTCGAAGACATCCTCGGGGTGATCCCGCCCGATCTCCGGGTCCCCTTCGACATGCGGGAGATCCTGGCCCGGGCCCTCGACGGCTCCCGGTTCGAGGAGTACAAGGCGGTCTACGGGACCTCGATCCTCACCGGTTGGGGCTCGATCCACGGCTTCCCGGTGGGGGTGATCGCCAATCAGCAGGGGGTGATCTTCTCCGAGGAGGCACAGAAGGCGACCGAGTTCATACAGCTGTCCAACCGTTACGACACCCCGCTCATCTTCATCCACAACACCACCGGCTACATGGTGGGCAAGGACTATGAGCAGCGGGGGATCATCAAGGACGGGGCCAAGATGGTGAACGCGGTGGCCAACTCCGAGGTCCCCCATATCGCCCTCATGGCCGGGGTCTCCTACGGGGCGGGGAACTACGGGATGTCGGGCCGGTCCTACGAGCCCCGCTTCGTCTTCGGCTACCCCAACCACAAGGTGGCGGTGATGGGCCCGACCCAGCTGGCCGGAGTCATGTCGATCATCGCCCGCCAGGCGGCGGAATCGCGGGGCGAGCCCTTCGACGAGGCCGAGGACGAGAAGCGCCGCAAGGAGATCGAGACCCAGATCGAGGCCGAGGAGCTCGCCTACTTCTCCACTGCCCGGGTCCGCGACGACGGTCTCATCGACCCCCGAGACACCCGGCACGTCTTGGGTATCGCCCTCTCCGCCACCCACTCCGCCGAGGTTAAGGGGACCGACCGCTTCGGCGTGTTCCGTATGTGATCAGCCGGCGATGAACGCCAGCCGGACCGTCCGGGTTCGATTGTCGGCATTGGTGTCGACCAGCACCACCGATTGCCACGTGCCCAGGATCATGTGTCCCGCCACGACCGGGATGGTCACGCTGGGCGAGACGAAGGCAGGCAGGACATGGTCCCTTCCGTGACCAGGGCTGCCGTGCTCGTGAAGCCAGCGCCCCGGCTCGGCGGGGAGCATTTGGTCGATGGCGGTGAGCAGGTCCCGGTCGCTGCCCGCCCCGGTCTCGATGATGGCCAATCCGGCAGTGGCGTGAGGGACGAACACCGAGAGCAAGCCATCGCCGCGCCCCGAAGCGAAGCGAGCCAGATCGGCGCTGATGTCGACCACCGCCGGTCGACCCCCGGTCTCGATCACCATTTCCTCGGTGTCCATCACCTCACGCTACCGGTCATCTCCCCATCACTCCTGACAGGGCAGAGTGGGCTTCGACCTCTGCCTGATAGGCAGTGTCGATTGCCCCGGACAAGGACTCGAGGATGTCGTCGAGCTCGGAGTCCCCGAGCGGCAACCCCGGCTCGAATCGGGCGGACAGCCCGTTGAGAGCCCTGGCCGCTTCCGCCGCCTCGGCGTCTCCTGCGTCTCCTCGACGCACCGCCTCCCTCCGGCGCCGGGACAACTCCACCGCTTCTCGCAACGGCTCGAACCCGGCGGGCAAGGTCGAGTCGGCGACATCGTCCCATGCCCCGGCAGCATGTCGATAGCGCTCGGCCACGGCGGACAGCTCCGCCCGCCCGATCACTCTCGCCGCCTCGTCGAGGAACTCGGCGTAGAGCGGGCGCAACGAGCCCCCGGCCATCCCGATGTCCGAGACGGCTTCGTGGGCGCTGCGCAGGGCTCCCCATAGCCCGACCCGGTCGGCAAATACCCTCTTCCAGCCTTTCCCGGTCTCGGAGGTCGTCATCCTGGCCCACTTCGAGAAGGCAGGCAGCGAGAACGAGTCCGACCCCGAAGCCAGATGCTCCACGGCATCGGCGAGACCGGCCTCGACGGCTCCCGCCAACCGGTCGGCGCTGAGGGGATCGCTCGGCTCGACCACGACCATGCGGTTCTTGTAGGAAGGGATCCGGCCCCGCGCCGTCGCCATCGCCTCGACTGGAACGGTGAGCCGGCCCGAGTTCCGGTCGTCGACCTGATAGCGGGCGGAGTCGGCTCCCACCACCGCGATCGGATAACCCCACTCTCCCGCCTCCTCCGGGGGAAGATGCCAGTAAGGCAGATCGGCCACGGACACGTCGGCCAGGACCGAGTGCCCCACGCCCAGGGCTTCGTCGAGCTGACGTTTCGCCTTGACCATGCCCGAGGTCTGTTCCCGTCGGAACTGAACCCCGATCCTGTCGAGCAACGTGTCGAGCCAGCGGTCGGGGTATTGCCAGCGGTTGCGAAACCCGACGACTACGACCCGACGGCCGCCCGGGGCGTGGGGAGAAGGCCTGTGATCGGTCGCCGGCGCGAACTCCCACAGTATGTACCCGGCGCCGAGCCCACCCCCGATCCCGAGCAGGAGCGCTTCGGACAGGCGACCGTCGGGGCCCACTATCCCGGTGTCACCGAGAACCCGGGCCAGGGCTGAGGTGTCGGGATGGACCCCGACATCGGGGGCATGCCCCTCCCCGCCGACAACGTGGCGGCGGGCGGTCATGTAGCTCTCGCCGGTCTTCTCCATCCGGGCGCGGATGCGCTCCTTGAGTTTCTTGTGCGCAGTCATCATCGACCTCCATCGGCTGCCGCCCCGAGCCCACACCCCGTGCGGCGGCGACCGCGAGTCGACGACGTTCGACATCTCCCGATGACAAGGGCCACCTTTCCCTGCGCATTGCCGGGCGGTGTGGGCGCCCGGTCTGCAGATGTGGCGTGAGAGCACGCCGGAACCGGAGACTAGCGAACCAGGGTCGTGTCCGTCAGGCCTGGTCGAAGACCACGGCCAGTCCGGCAAGAAGATCGCCATCCCAACGAATGGTCATGGTGCCGGTGCCGCCCGACGACCAGCGAGAGCGGGCCGAGTCGATCTCTTCCCAACTTGCCACCGAGGTGATCTCCATGCTGTCGTCCGGGGGGCACATCCGGGTAGACGGCGCGGATGGCGGGACGACCGACTGAATGCGGCGACGTGCGGCGTGCCGCTCGTTGTCACCGTCGTCTACCGCCTCGTTGATTGCGGCGACATGGCGGGCCACCCGATCAGGTTCTCGGGCTCGCCCATCAGTCAGCCGGTGAAGTCGACCACCACGTCGCGGTACCCGAGCCCGAGCAGGAAGTCGGTGAGGACCTGTCGGGCGTTGGATTCGGCGTCGGCGAGGATGCCGTCGTCGAGGGCACCCTGGACCAGGACCTCCTCGGCAACCTGACGGGCGTCGGTCTCCAGCCTCGGGTCGCCCTTGGTGAACAGACCGGTCTCCCGGTCCAGGATCTGGGTCGCCTCGTTGTCGACCGAGACATATTGGATCTCGGCCGCAGGCACCACGATCTCGACCACACCCTGGTCGTCAAGCGAGACGTTCCGCACCGTGATCTGGCTCATGTCGATCCCGGCGCCGATCTTGGCCACCGCGAACAGCTGGAGACTGTCGCCACGGGCCCAGTCGAGCCATCCCCGGTCGGTCCCCTTGTCCACGATGGTGTACTGCACGGTTTCGATCGTGGTCAGGTTGGACAGATCGCGCAACGAGCTGATCACGACCGGCCCGATCTCCTCGTAGGGCTCGGGCTCGAACACCGCGGCGATATCGGCCGGGGTGGGGACGGAGTCGGCTAGGTCACGCATGCTCGAGACCACCCAGATCCCGATGACGACGAACATGGCGACCACACCCAGGACGATGGCGATCGGGAGCAGACGTCTCCTCCGACGCGGCTCCGGTTGCAGTTGTTCGATCGCCTCTCGCTCCAACAATTGTGTTTCGCTCATCTTGGACGCGGCTCCTCTACTCGTTGAGACAACATGTGTCTGACGTCTCCGGCCCCGAAATAGTTTCCACCGGTACGCTCACCGGCCGATGATCCGTCGAGTTCTGGTAGCCAATCGTGGGGAAATCGCCCGACGCATCTTCCGCACCTGCCGTCTGATGACGATAGGGACGGTGGCGGTCTACTCGGACCCCGACGCCGCCGAGCCGCATGTGGTCGAAGCGGATCATGCGGTAAACCTTCCCGGCTCGACCGCGCTCGAAACCTATCTCGACGTCGACGGGCTGCTCGCCGCGGCCAAGCAGGCCGGGGCCGACGCCATCCACCCCGGCTATGGCTTCCTGGCCGAGAACGCCGAGTTCGCCGGTCGGGTCCTGGCCGAGGGTCTGACCTGGATCGGGCCTTCACCGGAGTCGATCGAGGTAATGGGCTCGAAGCTGCGGTCCAAGGAGGTGGCACAGGCCGCCGGGGTACCGATCCTCCCCGCCTCCGACCTCACCGGTCTCACCGAGCGACAGGTCGCCGCGACCGCGGACGACATGGGATGGCCGATCCGGGTCAAGGCCTCGGCCGGCGGTGGCGGCAAAGGGATGAGGATCGTCCACGACCCGGGCGCGCTGGTCGAGGCGATCTCGGCTGCGCGTAGGGAGGCCGCTTCGGCATTCGGAGACGACACTGTCTTTCTGGAGCGATACCTCGAGGCGCCAAGGCATGTCGAGATCCAGGTGTTTGGCGACAGCGGCGGGCGAATCGTCTCCTACTTCGAGCGGGAGTGCTCGATCCAGCGCCGCCACCAGAAGATCATCGAGGAGGCCCCGTCACCGGCGCTGGATCCCGGTCTGCGTGATCGCATGGGCGAAGCGGCGGCCCGGGTGGCCAAGGCAGTCGACTACGTCGGGGCCGGAACCGTGGAGTTCCTCTTCCAGGACGGTGACTTCTTCTTCCTCGAGATGAACACCCGGCTTCAGGTGGAGCATCCGGTCACCGAGCTGGTCACCGGTCTGGACCTGGTGCGACTCCAGATGGAGATTGCCGACGGTGCCTTGCTGGGAGATGTGCCCACCATCTCGGGCCACGCCATCGTGGCCCGGCTCTACGCCGAGGATCCACG
>DATHUL010000031.1:0-13105 GCA_035462285.1 Acidimicrobiia bacterium | reverse complement strand
CCTGGTAGGCGAAGAGCCCTCACCCGATCATGTCTACCGGGTTGCGGTGGAGTTGGAAGGTCACGCCGACAATGTCGCTGCGGCGGTGTTCGGGGGCCTCACTCTCGTCCCCGCCGAGGGAATGCCCCTCCGTCTTCCCTTCCATCCGGCCCTCCAGGTGGTGGTCGCAGTCCCCGTAGGCCATCTCGCGACCGAGCAGGCGCGCAGCGTCATCGACCCGGTGCATCCCCAGGATCGGGTCCTGCGCAGCCTGGCCCGTGTCGCCGCCCTCACCGCCGGGTTGATCACCGGAGACGCCGAGCTCCTCACTGCCGCTCACGGCGACGAGATCCACGAGCTTCCCCGGCACGGGCTCTCGCCGGAGGTGGCCGGGCTCATCGAGGTGGGAAAGCGCGCCGGCGCCCTGCATGCGGCGCGATCCGGTTCCGGCCCCTCGGTGATCGCCCTCTGCACCAACGAGACCAGGGAGAAGGTTGTCGCTGCCTTTGTCGAGAGCGGGGTCGAGGTGCTCGTCCCCCAGGTGGCGAGCACCGGTCTGATCTGATCAGGCGAGAAAGGCGGCGAGACGATCCGACTCCTGGTCCAACTCGCGTCGAACTGGCCGGGGCAGCGGGGCAAACGTCTCGAGACGCACCTTCCCCGCCTCCTGTCGCCACCGGCCGGCCACAGACCCGTCCACCAGGAATGTGCCCACCGACTGCGGGTTCTTGGTGTTGAAGACGAGGCTCCGGTACTCCTCGGGGAGTATCTGGGTGCGCCGGGCGTGGACGAGCAGGGTGGCATCCCAGGTGGGGAGGAACCGAACCGGTGCCACGGTGTCACTCGCCGGGAGGGGGCGACGGGGAAGGTCGAGCAACTCGCTGCCGTCGGAGTCGCGGAACCGGCGGAGACCGAGCCGTTCCACCACCGGGCGCAGGGTGTCGGTCGGCACGCCTGCCCAAGCCGAGATGTCGCCGATGCCGGCAGGGCCGAATCCACCCAGGTATCGCCTCACCAGATGCTCCAGGGCGTCGTCCTCGCCCACCACCGTCATGGTCACGTAATGCTCGGCCAGCCCGTAGATGTCGGCCCGCCGTCGCTCCCAGGTGCCCGAAGGCGGGACCCGGACCAGGTCGACCCATAGTCCGGCACCTTCCCAGATGCCCTTGGAGAATCCTTGCCTTTCCAGATGCGCGATCAGCTCTGCGCCCCGGAGCGGGCCTTGCGCAAGCGCCTTCCTGATCTGCGAGGCCACCGTCCGCCACTGATCGGGTGGGAGGGCTCGGTCCTTGGCGACCCGGGCAAACCACTCCCGTCTCGGTTGTCGCACCGCCTCGGCCAGCAGCGGGTAGTCGCGGGCGGAGACCATGTGGATGGTGACCCGCATCAGGGTTCCCTGAATCACACGCCCCTGCTCGAGGGCGCGGGTCAATTGGGTTCGCCGGAAACCATCGAGACGCGACCAGAGACCGATGTAGCCGGAGGGGGCGTACTGGGTCTGCAGCCCGCCAACTCTCTCCAGCGCCCGGCTGAGGGGAAGCCGTGCCCGCCGCAGCAGCAACTGCCTGGCCAGTAGGGCCCGGTTCAGGGCTCGAGTGTCGAGAACGTCTCGGGCCATCCTGGGGCCAGGGTAGAAGCGAGGCCCCGCCGGCACCTGGACACGCGCGAACCAGGTGCGGGTGGTGGCGCCGCACCTGGTTCTCAGGGAGGCCCAGATCGGGAAAACCCGATCGGATCCTCGGCTCTTGGTCTTGCTGCTGGCACAGATGTCGTCACAACCACCCCCGCTCTTCATGGGTCGGTCGACTCATGAGCCGGTGTGAGGATCGGATCGTGCGGTGCGCTCGTCCAATCGCCAGAAGGGATGACAGAATCCGCCGGATGTCGGACAGTAGGTGGTGGTGAGCTCTGCAACCGAGCGGCGTGACCGATTCGAGGCGATAGCCGCCGAGGTCTACGACCCGCTACAACGTTATTTGCGTCGCCGCGCCAGCGTCGAGGAGAGCGGGGACGTGTTCTCCGACGTGCTCCTCACCGTCTGGCGTCGGCTCGACGAAGTGCCAAGCGATGCGGTCCTGCCCTGGAGCTACGGGGTGGCCCGACGCACTCTCTCCAACCATCGCCGCGCCGCCCAGCGCAATCTCCGCCTGGTCCAGCGTCTCGAGTCGGAGCGGCAGCCGGCTCCCGACGGGGATCCGGCCGATGCGATCGAGGACACCGACCCGGACCTGGCTGCGGCGCTGGCCAGGCTTCCCTCCGCCGACCAGGAGATCCTGCGTCTGTGGGCCTGGGAGCAGCTGGAGCCCCGGGAGATCGCACAGACGCTTGGAAGCACTGCAAACGCGGTCAGTCTCCGGCTGAGCCGTGCCAGGAAGAAGCTGGCCGAGTCCCTCACCCGACAGGATCCTCCCCCTCCCGGACACATAGAGGACGAACCCGCCGAGGAGCAGAAACGATGACAGACCAGCTACGCAAGCGGCTCGCCGGTCTCGACCCGATGCATCCCGGCGTGCCAACCGAATCAGTGACGACGCCGTCGTCCCAACGTCTATTGGAGGAAATCATGAGCACACCCGTGACCGAGCAGCCCGAGTCCCGGCCCGAGCCCCGGCGAAACCGGTGGCTGGTCGGTGTCGCCGCCGCGGCCGCGCTTGTCGTGGCCGTTGGCGGTGCGATTGCCCTGACCGGAGGCAACTCCGAGGACCCGGTGGCCGGGGGACCGCCCCTGGTGCTGAACGCAGGGGGCGAGGACGCCACGGCGATGTGCATCATGTTCAGCGTGGAGGAGCTGGCCAGGGCTCCGCTCGCCTTCGAGGGAACCGTCACCGCGGTGGACGGCGATGCGGTGACCCTGACCGTCGACGAGTGGTTCAAGGGCGGCGATGCCGGACAGGTGGTGCTCAACGCCCCGCAGGGTCTCGAAGCGCTGATCGACGGCTTCCCCTTCGAGGTGGGCAGCCAGTACCTGATCACCGCCTACGACGGCAACGTCAACTACTGCGGCTTCAGCGGCCTATCCACCCCCGAGTACAGGGCCGCCTTCGAGCAGGCCTTCGGGGGCTGACCCCCGCGTTCCTACTGCAGGGCGTCACGTATACGTGACGCCCTGCATAAAGAAGCATCGGCTGACCCGAGCGGGGGAGGATTACCCTGGCCGGTCATGCCCGGGGACGACTGGCTGTTGGACGCCGATCCTGCGATCCGTTGGCAGGTGCTGCGCGATCTCACCGAGTCGGCTCCGGACGTGGTGGCCGCCGAACGTGCGCTTGTCGCCGTCGTGGGTTGGGGCGGACAGCTGCTCGCCATGCAGGATGCTGATGGACGATGGGACGGCGGTACCTATCGGCCGGGTTGGGTCGACGAGTCGAAGCCGTTCTTCGACGCCTGGACTGCGACTCACTTCTCTCTCCAGCTGCTGCGTGACTTCGGCCTCGATCCCGAGAGTCCTCAGGCGCGTCGGGCGATCGCCCTCGTCGGTGAGAACGTCAGGTGGGAAGCCAACAACGCCCTCTACTTCGAGGGCGAGACTGAGCCGTGCATCAACGGAATCGCGGCGGCGAATGGCGCCTATTTCGGAGCGTCAGTCGACGGCGTGGTTGAGCGCCTCCTCGATGATCAACTCTCCGATGGCGGTTGGAATTGCTGGGCCGAGTATGGGGCAGAGGTGTCGTCGTTCCACACGACGATCTGCGTACTCGAAGGGTTGCACGAGTGGCAGCAGCGAGCCGGGATCTCCGAGAGGGTTGTGGCGGCGCGCCGGAGAGGGGAGGAGTATCTCCTCGAGAGAGGCTTGTTCAGAAGTCGGTCTACCGGACAGGTCATCGACCCGAGGTTCACCATGTTCTCCTTCCCCACCCGCTGGTACTACGACGTGCTCCGTGCCCTCGACTACTTCCGCTCGACCGGGGCGGGCCCCGACGACCGGTGTGCCGAGGCGGTCGATCTGGTCGCGGGCAAGCGCGATGAGCAGGGCCGCTGGCCACTCGAGAACACACACCAGGGGCCGACCCATTTCGAGATAGAAGGGCCAGACGGTTTCCCCAGCCGATGGAACACCCTGCGGGCGCGCCGGGTGCTCCGTTGGGCGGAGTCAGGGGCGGGTCTGGCCTGAAACCGGCCGCAGGACCGAGCCCGGGGGGCCGGGTGAACCTGTGATGGCGTCGTCAACTCAATGCACTGCGTCACGTATACGTGACGCCCTGCATTAGGAACGCGGAATCATCCGCCCTCCCGTCTTGACGAAGATGGCAGGGCCTCCCATACTGCGCAGGCGATGAGAGGAATGACCGAGCCGAGCGCAAGCATCATCATTCCCTAGGGGCCCGCGCCTCCGGCGAGGCGCTGCCCCTGCACCGGACCTCCGCACACTGCGGGGGTCCTTTCTATTGCCAAGGGCGACAACCATGAACAAGACAGCCGAGATCTACGACACCACCCTCCGGGACGGGACCCAGGCCGAGGGCCTCTCCCCGACCGTGGGGGAGAAGCTGCGAGTGGTCCGTCTTCTCGACGAGCTCGGAGTGCATTTCATCGAAGGGGGATGGCCCGGGGCAAACCCCAAGGACGACGAGTTCTTCGCCCGGGCGAAGAGGGAGCTCGACCTGGAGCGATCGACAATGGTCGCCTTCGGTTCGACCCGGCGGCCCCGGGGCGAGGTGGGCACCGACGCCCAGCTCCAGGCTCTCCTCGCCGCCGACACCGAGTTCATCTGCATCGTGGGCAAGTCCTGGGACCGTCACGTCACCGGGGCACTGAACGCGTCGCTCGAAGAGGGCCTGGCCATGGTCGGCGAGTCGATCGAGTTCCTCCGCGACCGGGGGAAGCGGGTCTTCTTCGACGCCGAGCACTTCTTCGACGGGTTCGGGAACAACCCCGATTACGCCCTCTCGGTGCTGGACACCGCGGCCCGGGCAGGAGCAGAGCGCGTCGTGCTCTGCGACACCAACGGCGGGGCTCTCCCCTCCGATATCGCTCCGGCCATCGCTGCGGTGACCGATCGGATCGAGACCACGCTCGGGGTCCACTTCCACAACGACTCCGACTGCGCCGTCGCCAACTCACTCACTGCCCTCTCACTCGGGGTGCACCAGGTCCAGGGATGCGTGAACGGGTACGGGGAGCGGACCGGCAACGCCGACCTCTGTTCGCTCATCCCCAATCTGAGCCTCAAGTCGGGGGTGGAGACCATCCCCGCCGAGTCGCTGGCTCGTCTCTATCCGATCGCA
Organism: Acidimicrobiia bacterium; assembly: GCA_035462285.1. Classification (GTDB taxonomy): domain Bacteria; phylum Actinomycetota; class Acidimicrobiia; order Spongiisociales; family ZC4RG35; genus JARDZU01. Next base: position 7,901 of record DATHUL010000031.1, on the reverse strand, counting down.
CAGCAGATCGCCGACGTCCTCGGCGCACCCATCGACGCCCGCCGTCCCTATGTGGGCACGTCGGCCTTCGCCCACAAGGCGGGGTTGCACACCTCGGGACTGTCCCGACTCCAAGGCGCCTACGAGCACATCGACCCCGGCGCGGTGGGCAACTCGGCCCGAATGTTGTTCAGCGAGCTGATGGGGAGGGCGACGGTTCTCACCGTGGCCGAGGAGAAGGGCTGGGACCTCGACCCCGAACGCGCCCAGATGCTGGTCGACCGGGTGAAGGAGTTGGAGCATGCCGGCTACCAGTTCGAGGCTGCGGACGGCTCGTTCGAGATGCTGGTGCTCCGGGCCACCGAGGGCTACGAAGAGCTCTTCGAGCTGGATTCGCTCGCGGTCCACATCCAGGCCAACGGTGAGGTGACCGCCAAGGCTGACCTGCGGCTGAAGCTCGGGGACCGGCTGGTCGAATCCTCGGCGGAGGGCGACGGCCCGGTGAACGCAATCGACCAGGCCGTCCGCAAGGCATTGGGTGACACCTACCCCGAGGTGCACCGCCTCCGCCTGACCGACTTCAAGGTGCGCGACCTCGACTCCTCCGATGGCACCGCGGCCCGGGTCCGGGTCCTGATCGAGACCACCAACGGGGAGTCGAGCTGGGGGACGGTTGGCGTCCACCAGAACATCATCGAGGCCTCCTGGCAGGCGCTGAGCGAGGGGATCCTGGTCGGGCTGCTCCGGGCCGGCGTTTGATCCCGGTTCAGCCGTGGATCACTGACGACTAGCTAGGTCTCGGCGAGGAGGAACTCGACAAGGGCGTCCAGCTCCTCGGTGTCGAGGGGGAGGGTGGGCATGAGCGGGCTGTACCCGTCGACGACGAATGCCTCCGGGTCGAGGATCGATTGGCGTATGTAGTCCTCCGGGTCCAGACCGTCGACCGGGTCGCCGGCCCGATCGGCCAACCCTGTCAGGTTGGGGCCGATCTGGCCGGTGGTCGACACCCCGGCGAGACTGTGACAACTGGTGCAGCCCTTGGTGAGGAACACGCTCCGTCCATCGATCGCCAGTGGCTGGGTCTGGCCTGATTCTGGATCGATGGCGAAGACCGCCACCGTCGCCCCGCCCAGGAGAACGACGATGGCGGCCGTGAGGAGGATTCGGGCCCGGTCAGCCCACATCGGTGACCGGCATCGGCCGTCTCTCCAAAGTCTTCCGCGGGGGTAGCTGGACGATGAGAAGGATGAGCGCCAGCAATGTGGCGATGGGCAGCCCGATTCGCAGCGAGGCGAGCAGACCGGGCATGCCGGCGGCCGGTGTGACCGAGATCGTCCCCAGCTCCTGCCGGATGTAGTCGCTGCTGGCGACCGCCCATTGCCATTGCCCCGAGGTTGGGAGAGTCACCTCGACCGTGTAGCGGCCCGCGCCGTCGTATCGGGCGTCGAAGGTGAGGGTCTCGCCATCGGGACCATGGAACCTCACCGATGTCGGTCCGGCGTCGACCGCCTCCCCGTGGGACAGGATCGAAAAGCTCAGGGTGTGCGTGGTTCCCGCTCCGAACTCGGTGGGCACCTCGTCGAAGGTGACCACCGGGATGGCGCCGGCAAGGGCGGTCGCCGATCCGACCATGACGAGCACAGCCGTGATCGTCACAATGCGAAAGTTGCGTCTCATATGCAGGCTCCTCGTCTGGATGTCATGGTCCTTACACCGCCCGGTCGCCAGGGGTTCCAGTGTTTCGCTGGAACCGATCGGCTCCCATCGGTGTAGAAGGGTGGAGCCATGTCGGTGGAGGGCCGCCCACTGATCGAGCAGGAACTGATCCAGCGAGCGAGGAACGGTGATGTCGCAGCGTTCGAGGAGTTGGTGCGCATGCATCAGGCGATCGCATTGCGGGTCGCCATCCTGGTGGTGGGTGACCGCAGCGACGCCGAGGACGTGACCCAGGAGGCGTTCGTGAAGGCCTATCACGCTCTGGGCCGGTTCCGCCAGGACAGCCCGTTCCGCCCCTGGCTTCTTCGCATCGTCCGCAACGAGGCCCTGAACCAGCGACGTCGACACGGCCGCCAGGATCGGCTCGGTCTGCGTCTGGCCGGCGACCGCCTCTCGGGAGATGCGGCCCCATCTCCCGAGACGGTGGTCGTCTCCGGGTCCGATCGTGAGTCGGTGTTGGCCGCGGTGAACGGGCTGCCCGAGCGTTACCGGCATGTGATCGCCCTGCGCTTTCTGCTCGGTCTCTCCGAGGCGGAGACGGCGGAGACCCTCGGCATACCGGCGGGGACGGTCAAGTCCAGGACGGCCCGCGCCTTGTCCCGTCTCGAACGGGTGCTGTCGGGCGTGATCGAAGAGGTGGAGCATGAGTGATCCCGGCCGGTCAGTCGAGTCGCTCCTCGCCGATCTCGCCGATCACATCGACTGGCCCGAGCCCACGGTGCGCCATTTCGAGTTGACCCCGCGTCTGGCCCGACCCCGACCGGAGAGATCACGTGCACATCGCTGGGTGTCTGTCACCGCCGCGCTGACGGTTCTGGTGGCGTTGTTGCTGGTCCTGTCACCGCAGGCGCGGGAGGCCGTGGCCGACCTGCTCGGGGTGGCCGGGATCGAGATCGAGTTCCGGCCCGTGTTGGAGGAGCCGCTCGGAGCCGGTCTCGGGTTGGGAAGGGAGACGAGTCTCGAAGAGGCAGTCGCATCGGTCGACTTCCCCGTTTCGATTCCTGAACAGCTCGGCGAGCCTGACGCCGTGTACCTCTTCCAGGGACGAATCAACATGGTGTGGCAAGGAGGGGAGGCCCTCCCGGCGGCCGGAGACTCCGAGGTCGGTCTCCTCTACAGCCAGTTCCGATTCGATGGTGACGGCGACCGTCAGGTCAAGAGCCTGGGACCGGAATCCGTGGTGATCCCCATCGAGGTCGCCGGATGGAGTGGCTTCTGGATCGAGGGTGCCACCCATCTCGTCTCCATCGAGGACGCCTCAGGTCGTTGGGTCGAGGAGACGCTGAGATTGGCGGGCAACGTGCTGATGTGGGAAACCGACCACGTAACCCATCGTCTCGAGACCATGCTCGGGCTGGACGAGGCACTTGGCATCGCCGAGTCGATACGTCAGCCCTGACGGGGTGAGGTGACGGCAGGATCGCCCGGGATGACGACACGAACGTCACGCCCTGTCTGGCCTATCGGCGGCCAAGCCTCGGTGTGATACTTCCGGTCCCAGTTTCAGAGGAGGACTACTTCATGGAGGCACGAGGTATGACCGATTCCCCGATGCGGCGCGTCGGCATCTTCTTTCTCCTTGCCTTCGCCATCACCTGGGTGGTCTGGGTCCCGAGGGCGATCAATCCGGGTGGGTTCTTCGACAGGGGCGCAGGGGAGATCCTCGGCACCGTGTGGTCCTATGGCCCGGCACTGGCGGCCGTGGTGGCGGCTCGCGTCTTCGACGGCCGATCAGGTTTGCGTGAACTTGGCTCGCGGCTCAAGAACTGGCGGGTGGGCTGGATCTGGTATGTGGTGGCGATCCTCGGGCCCTTGCTCCTGGTTCTGCTGACCGGACTATCGACCGTGGCCGCGGGCGGGACGATGGGCGAAGTCATGTCGGACGTGCTCGACGAAGGGATCGTCTCCGTTCTCTTCTTCTTGGTCGTTCTCGCTCTCACCGACGGGTTGGGTGAAGAGACCGGGTGGCGTGGCTACGCCCTGCCCAGGTTGCTCGAGGTGACTGGGGCGGTGGGCGCCAGTCTTGGTCTGGGCGTGATCTGGGCGTTGTGGCACCTACCGCTGTTCTGGACTGATGGGTCGTCCCTGTTCGAGACCTCCGTTCTCGTGCTCTTCCTCCGTCTCCCCGCAACCTCGATCATGTTCACGTGGTTGTTCCAGAAGACCCAGGGCAGTCTTCTCCTCGCCATCCTCTTTCATGCCACATTGAATCTGTACGCAGCGCCCCCCGGAGAATCTCTTCGTGCTGGGCTGGTCGGTGTGGCGGTTCACTGGGTGGTCGCCATCCTCTTGATTCCGCAGGTGCGACGGTGGGACCAGGCGGGTGTGGGGTCCGTGGGGCAGGCCTCCCGATGAGTGACCCGGTTTGATTTAGGGCCCGATCGGCACGACAATGGGATTTCTCCCTTCACGGATCTGAGGTTTTTGCATGGGATCGTTGATCAAGAAGCGTCGCAAGAAGATGTCGAAGCACAAGTACCGCAAGCGTCTCAAGGCGAATCGCCACAAGCGGAAGTGACTTCGTGAAAGGACCGGCGTGAGCCGGTCCTTTCTTTATGCAGGGCGTCACGTATACGTGACGCCCTGCATTAGGAACGCGGCCGTCCCCTACAGGGCCACGGCGATGGCGAGGATGACCAGGGCGAGGATGAGGATGGTGGCCTGGATCATGACTCGGCGGGCGGGAAGCTGGGAGTGGGCGCCGAGGGAATGCCAGATGGTCAGGATGATCGAGGCCAACACCAGCGAGACCTTGACCAGCAGGAGCCCGGTCCACCCGTAGGTGCCGGTCTGGATCAGACCCGTCACCACCAGCACTGCCATCGCGGTCCAGGACAAGGCGGCGAACCGGCGGGCGATGGCACCGAGGACGGCGCGATCGTCGGTGACGTTGCGGACCGCCGACACGGTGACGCCGAGCGTGATCAGACCTCCCACCCAGATCGCGGCGCCGAGTAGGTGAAGATAGAACACGAACCTCATGGCGTCCCCTAGTGCCCATTGCTGCTGACAGTGGCGTCCTACTGGCCTTCGCCGTCATGGGTATGTCGAAATGCGCGGCAATTCCCCGGCTGCGCCTTGCGCCTCTCTCCTTGCCATATGACGCCGATGGCTTGGACCAGACGCACACTATCCGAGAGGCGGCCGGCCATGGGCCCGATCCTCGGGATGTTGAAGGTCAGCTGCTCAGTGACCCCGCAGGAATTTCTCGATCTCTTCGACCAAGCGGTCGCCCCGGTCGTCGTCGGCTTCTTGTTCCAGACGCTCGACGTACTCCTCCAACTCGGTGTTGCCCTCGATCGCGGCGTCGACCGTGGACAGGAACTGTCGTGATGCCAGGGCCAGCTCACCGATGTCGAGGGTCACACCGCACAGCTCCGCTGCCTTGACCGCCAGGGCCTCGGTGGCGGGCGGATACTCCTGGTTGGACAGGTAGTGGGGCACGGCCGCCCATACCGAGATGACATCGATGCCCGCGTTGCCGAGAGCGTGGTTGAGCACACCCAGTATCCCGGTCGGTCCCTCGTAACCCGAGGGCAGGAGCCCGTGTATGGCCAGGTCGTCGGGCCGATTGGCCGAGCCGACCAGAGGGACCGGCAATGTGTGTGCCACCTGGCCGATGAAGGCTCCCATGGTCACCGCCCGGCTGACTCCCATCACCTTCATCACGTCGACCACGTCGTTGGTGAACGACTTCCATCGATAATGAGGCTCTTCACCGAGCAGGATCACCATGTCCCGCTCCACACCCCTTCCCGCGTAGAGCTCGTTTCGTGGCCAGGAGATGGAGCGGATCCCGGTGGCGTCGAGCTCGACGATGGGACGACGGACCTGGAAGTCGAAGTGGTCGTCGGGGTCGATGATGGCGAACAACTCGGCGTCGAGCTTGTCCAAGAACTCGGAGGCGGCAAGGCTGGCCGACTCTCCGGCGTCGCCCCAGCCTTCGAAGGCTATGAGCGCGACCGGATCCTGGAGCACCGGTCTATCGAGCCACTGCAACGAGCCCATGACTCCAACCTACTCCTCGGGACGGGCTAGCTGTCGAGCCTGTCGGAGCCGCCAAACCGGCGCAGCCGGAGGGCGTTGACCACCACCGAAATCGAGGAGAAGGCCATCGCCCCGGCCGCGATCATCGGGTCGAGCAGACCGGCGGCAGCGATCGGGATGGCGGCGGTGTTGTAACCGAAGGCCCAGAACAGGTTCTGGCGGATCGTGCCAAGGGTGGCCGCGGCCAACTCGATGCCCACCGGGACCAAACCAGGTCGGGGGTTGAGCAGGACCACGTCGCCCGCCTCGAGTGCGACACCGGTGCCCGAGCCCATCGCCATACCCAGGTCGGACCGGGTCAACGCCGGCGCGTCGTTGATGCCGTCGCCAACGAAGACGACCGTCCGCCCCATCCCTTGCAGCCTGGCCACCAGATCGGCCTTCTCCCCGGGTAGGACCTCGGCGTGGAATTCGCCTATGCCGACCTCGGCGGCGATCCGGGCCGCGGTTCTCTGGTTGTCTCCTGTGATCATCACCGTGGTCAGGCCATCGGCCCCGAGCCGGGCCACGGCCTGCGCCGCGCCGTGGCGGATCGTGTCGGCGACGGCGATCACTCCTCTTGCCTCACCATCCCAGCCGGCCAGGAATGCGGTCTTGCCCTGGTCCTCGAGACGGGCCAGCTCCGCCAGCCACCGCTCCGATATGCCCAGGCCTCGGTCGGCGAGCAGCTTTGCCTTCCCCACCACCAGTTCGAGCCCGTCGACCGTCCCGATCACACCGACCCCGGCCAGGCTCTCCACCCGATCGGGCACGACCAGATCGATGTCGGCATCGTCGGCGCCGAGGGCCACGGCCTTGCCGATGGGATGGCCCGAAGCCGCCTCCACCGAGGCGACGAGGCGGAGGAACTCCCGATGATCACCATCGCTCGAGGCGTCGGACAAGGTCATGGCGCCCGAGGTGAGGGTCCCGGTCTTGTCGAACACCACGGTGTCGACCTTTCCCGCCATCTCGAAGACCTCGGCCCTCTTGAACAGGATCCCCAGCTCGGCGCCACGACCGCTCCCGACCATGATCGCGGTGGGTGTGGCCAGCCCCAGGGCGCAGGGACAGGCGATGATGAGGACGGCGACCCCGGCCTGGACCGCGGCGGCGACCCCGTTGCCGAAGAGGAGCCAGCCGAGAGTGGTGGCGACCGCGATGACGATGACAACGGGTACGAAGACGGCCGACACCCGGTCGGCCAGCCGTTGGATCGGCGCCTTAGACCCCTGCGCCTGCTCCACCATCTTCACGATTCCGGCCAGAGCGGTGTCGGCGCCGACCGCGGTGGCACGCAACTCGAGCCGGCCCTCCTGGTTCACGGTCGCCCCGTAGACGGGATCTCCGACCCCCTTGTCGACGGGCAGCGACTCGCCGGTGAGCATCGACTCGTCCACCGACGACCTCCCTGATTCGATCACGGCGTCGGTTGGTATCTTCTCCCCGGGGAGCACCACCATCAGGTCGCCTGGGATCACCGCATCGGCCGGGACGAGTCGCTCGCCATCGGCTGTCACCACCCGGGCCTCCTTCGCCCCCAACTCGAGGAGTCGGTGGACCGCCTCGGAGGCGCGTCCCTTGGCACGTGACTCGAAGGCACGGCCCAAGGTGATCAGGGTCACGATGACGCCGGCGGTCTCGAAGAAGACATGCTCACCGGTGGACAACGCCCAGATCGAGTAGAGATAGGCGGCCAGCGAGCCGAGCGAGATCAGGGTGTCCATGTTGGCGCCGAGACTGCGGGCCTGGCGCAAGGCGACCCGATGGAACTGCCATCCACCCCACAACACGACGGGGGTCACCAGTGCTCCCTGCAAGAGCCGGCTCCACTCGGTGGCGGGGCCGAGCATGGCGAGCAACATGGCTGGCAGGGTGAGAGCGGCGGCGATCCAGAACCTGCGCCACTGGCCATGCTCGTGCTCGTGGTAGCGCTCCACCATGTCACGAGGCTGTTCCCCTGCGACACGGGGCGCGATGACGTACCCGAGTTTGGCCACCGCCGCCTCCAGGGCGGCGACATCGACTTCGGGGCTCACCCTGACCAGGGCGGTTGCCCCCGCCAGGTTGACGTTCGCCGCCTCCACCCCGACCTGACGGCCAAGGATCCGCTCGATCCGGACCGCGCAGGTGGCGCAGGTCATCCCATCGACGTCGAAGAAGATGGTGTCACGTGGGCC
>DATHUL010000030.1:0-15013 GCA_035462285.1 Acidimicrobiia bacterium | reverse complement strand
GACCCCGTACGCCTGCTCCCACGCCCCCCAGAGTGGCTGGAACGAATCCTCGAATCGTCGCCACCTGGCCGGGGGCCGGTTGTAGGCGAGATACCCGGCCGCGGCCCCACCCAGAGCGGCCAGGGTGGAGAGCCCGGCCAGTATCCCGAGGAGCATCCAATCGTCTGGAGCATGCTGGAGATGGACCAACTCGAAGCTGGGCTCGAGGAAGTGCTCCAGGGCAAGCCGGAACGGTGTGTTGACCAGACCCCCGAGCACCGAGAGCGCGGCCAGGACGAGGAGGGGGACGGTCATCACCCGGGGCGACTCGTGGGGATGGGCCGACTGGTCCCAACGCGGCTCCCCGAGGAAGACGAGGACCCAGAGCCGGGTGATGTAGAACGCGGTGAGCAGTGCAGTGACCAGGCCGATCACCCAGAGGAAGTAGTACCACCCACCCCGGGCGAAGGCGGCGGCCAGGATCTCGTCCTTTGACCAGAAACCGGCCAGGGGCGGGATTCCGGCCAGGGCCAGGGAGGCGACTCCCATCGTTGCCGCCGTGATCCGCATCATTGGCCGGAGCCCGCCCATCTTGTGCATGTCCTGCTCGTCGCTCATGGCGTGGATCACCGACCCGGCGCCGAGGAAGAGGAGTGCCTTGAAGAAGGCGTGGGTCATCAGGTGGAAGACCCCGGCCACATAGGCGGCGGTGCCCACGGCGAGGAACATGAAGCCGAGCTGGGAGATGGTCGAGTAGGCAAGGACGCGCTTGATGTCGCGCTGGGCCAGGGCGAGGGAGGCGATCCCCATCGTGACCGCCGTGATCGGCATCCGACGCCGCAACCCACCCATCTTGTGCATGTCCTGCTCGTCGCTGATGGCGTGGATCACCGACCCGGCGCCGAGGAAGAGGAGTGCCTTGAAGAAGGCGTGGGTCATCAGGAGGAAGACCCCGGCCACATAGGCGGCGGTGCCCACGGCGAGGAACATGAAGCCGAGCTGGGAGATGGTCGAGTAGGCGAGCACGCGCTTGATGTCCCGCTGGGCCAGGGCGATCGATGCGGCCCAGATCGCGGTGAGGGCACCGACGCTGGCCACCACCGTCGAGGCGAAGGGGGTCAGCTCGTAGATCGGGGCGGAGCGGGCGATCACGTAGACGCCGGCGGTGACCATGGTGGCGGCGTGGATCAGGGCGGAGACCGGGGTGGGGCCCTCCATGGCGTCGGGCAGCCACACGTAGAGCGGGATCTGGGCCGACTTCCCGGCCGCGCCGAGCAGGAAGAGAAGCGCGATGGCGGTGGCAAGCCCGCTGCTCAACTCGGCTCCGGCCCGTTCGAACACCCCCCCGAAAGAGAGGGTGCCGAAGGTGGCGAAGACCAGCATCAGGCCGACCATGAACCCGAAGTCGCCGATCCGGTTGACCACGAATGCCTTCTTGGCCGCGGCCGCGGCAGAGGGCCGGGTGAACCAGAACCCGATGAGCAGATAGGAGCAGAGCCCGACCAGCTCCCATCCCAGGAACAGCATGGCGTAGTTCCCGGCCAGGACCAATGCCAGCATCGAGGCGGCGAACAGGTTGAGATAGGTGAAGAACCGGTGGAACCGCTCGTCGCCGTGCATGTAGCCGATGGCGAAGATATGGATCAGCGCGCCCACCCCGGTCACGACCAGGGTCATCAGGGCGGAGAGAGGGTCCCACATCAGCTCGAAGGAGGCGCCGATGGCGGGAATCCACTCCCAGAGCAGGATCGTGGTAGCGTCTTCCCCGCCCTGGAGGAAGGGCAGAGCCGCCACGAGGGCGATGAGGAACGCTCCCCCGATCGCCGCCGAGGCCAGCCACCCGCTCCACGGCGCCCGCACGTAACGCCCGAAGAAGTGCAAGAACAGGGACCCGGCCATGGGAAGGGCAATGACCAGCCAGAGATAGTCGGTCACTTCGGGACCTCGGGCAATGAGCAACGGCTGATCATGCGAAGCATCATCAGCCTCTCAACTCGTTCAGTTCGTCTACCGATGCGGTGGAGCGACGGCGGAAGATGGCCACGATGATGGCCAGGCCCACCACCACCTCGGCGGCGGCGACGACCAGGATGAAGAACACGGCGATCTGTCCGTTGAGGTCGTTCATCACCCGGCCCGCCGAGATCAGGGTCAGGTTGACCGCGTTGAGCATCAGCTCGATGCACATGAACATGACCAGGGCGTTGCGGCGCAGCAGCATGCCCAGGGCACCGATCAGGAACAATGCTGCCGCCAGCCCCATGTACCAGTCGACCGGGACCATCACGACCGCTTTCTCTTGAACTGGGCCAGGACCACGGCGCCTGCCGCCGCGATGGTCAGCAGCAGCGCCGTTGCCTCGAAGGCCAGCACCCAATCGGTGAACAACGGCTCGGCGATGGCCTGGATGGTCCCGTTGGTGCTGTCCTCGAGAAAGGTGCCCGAGGCGGCGGGGACCCAGTCGAAGTCCCCCAGGAAGGTGAGCACGGCTGCGAAGAGGATGATCCCCCCGGCCAGGGCCCCGACCCAGACCCGCTGCAGTGGCAGGGGCTCGGTCCTCGTCTCCTCCTTGTCCACGCCGATGAGCATGATGACGAACAGGAACAAGGTCATCACCGCCCCGGCATAGACGATCACCTGCACCGCTGCGACCAGATGGGCCAGCTGGATCACATAGAGCACCGCCACCGAGAACCGGGTCCCCAACAAGCCCACCGCGGAGTAGACCGGGTTTCGGGCCAGCACCACGGTCACCGCCCCGGCCAGGGCGGCGAGCCCGGCAATGACGAAGAGAACCGCCTCAATCATCGGTCGCCCCTTCGCCGCTCCGCCGGTCCCGCTCCTCCTGGGAGGGCTCCGGCGCCCAGTCGGCCGGGCCCGGGGTGCCCTGCCACATCATCGTCCCCTCGTATGCGGCCACCCCCGACGGGGCCGTCGCCCGCATCCACCCGTCGGCGGTGTCGAGCTCGGAGAGATCGGCCAGCTCGTCGTCGGGGAACATGTGGGGCACGGTCCCGTCCCGCTCCATGAGCAGGGTCTCCTTGGTGTACACCGCGTCCTCGCGGTTGGTGGTGGAGAACTCGAAGAGGTGGGTCATGGTGATCGCCTCGGTGGGGCAGGCCTCGACGCAGAGACCGCAGAAGATGCACCGCAGCATGTTGATCTCGTAGACGAAACCGAACCTCTCCCCGGGCGAGGTCGGGTTCTCCGGGTCGTTGTCCTCGCCCCGCACATAGATGCAGTCGGCGGGGCACGCCCCGGCGCAGAGCTCGCAGCCGATGCACTTCTCCATCCCGTCGGGATAGCGGTTGAGGACATGACGCCCGTGGAAGCGCTGCGGCTTGACCCGCATCTCCTTGGGGTACTCGGTGGTGACCAGTCCCCCGCCGGCGATGGTGCGGAGCATGGTGCCACCGGTCACCCGGAGACCCTTGATCAGCTCTTTGACCAGACCCATCGCTAGCTCCAGGGGGATCCGAATTGGCGGAACGATATGACGGCTGCCGAGAGGACGAGCCAGCCCAGGGCGGCCGGGATGAGACGCTTCCATCCCAGCTGCATCAGCTGGTCGTAGCGGAGACGGGGAAGCGTGGCCCTGATCCAGAAGAAGATGAAGATGAGAAAGTAGGTCTTGGCCAGGAACCAGACGGTGGGGAGGAGGGCAGAGACGAGCCCGGGGACCGATCCTTCGAAGGTGGGCCCGTTCCAGCCGCCCAGGAAGAGGGTGGCGGCAATGGCGCACATCGAGAAGATGTTGACGTACTCGGCGAGGAAGAACATGGCGAACCTCATCCCCGAGTACTCGGTGTGGAACCCGACGATCTCCTGCTCGGCCTCGACCAGGTCGAAGGGGGCGCGGTTGGTCTCGGCGATGATGGCCACGAAGAAGATGACGAACGCCACTATCTGGGGGAACACGTTCCACCGTGGCACGAATTGGAGCACCGGCTCCAGCGCCGGGATCACATCGCCCCAGGTGCCCGACTGGCGGTTGACGATCTCGGCCAGCGACAGGGTGCCCCCGTCGCCCTGGGTGGCGGTGAACATGACCACGGCCACCATGGCCAGTCCCATCGCCGCCTCGTAGGAGATCGCCTGGGCGGTGGCCCTCACCCCGCCGAGGAGGGGGTACTTGGAGCCGGAGGACCATCCGGCCAGGACCACCGAGTACACGGCCAGTGAGGACATGGCGAGTATGAAGAGAAGCCCGATGTTGAGATCGGCGCCCTGCAAAGCCACCTCGTTGTCCCCGATCATGAACGGCCTGCCCCATGGCACCATCATGAAGATGAGAAAGGCTGGGACCACAGCCAGGAACGGGGCGAGGAGGTACATCCCCAACTCGACCTTGCGCGGTGTCACCGCCTCCTTGAAGAACAGCTTGAGCCCGTCGGCCACCGTCTGCAGGATCCCGAACGGCCCGGCCCGCTTGGGACCGATACGGCTCTGCATGTCGGCCAGGATCTTGCGCTCGGCCCAGACGTTGAGCAGGGTGACCAGGAGCAGCAGGCCGAATGTGGCCACCACCCGAAGCAGCACGATCCAGAACTGGGGCCAGCTCACTTGCCCACCGCGGTGACCCGGACGACGGCATCGGTCCCGAGCGGGTCGGCGCCCGGCTGGTTGAACGGGACGTAGACCACCCCGGGAGGTGTCCCCTCGTCGAGCACGGCGGTGAACTCCCCGTCACCGTGCTTGGTCACCACCCTGACCTTGTGACCGTGGAGCGCCCCTGCCCGCTTGGCGTCCTCCGGGTTGAGATGGGCCACCGGGCCGGGGGCGAGCCGGTGCAGGTTCGGAGTGTGCCTCATCATCACCCCGTCGTCGTAGAGGGTCCGCCCCACGTGCAGGGTCAGCTCCGCCGACGGGGCGATATCCCCTTTCAATGCGACCGGGATGTGGCTGAGCACCGGAGCGCCGCCTAGGGGCACCACGGCACCGTCGCGCGCCTCCCACTCCAGAAAGTCCCAGGTGACACGGTCATAGGCCGGCGCCACTTCGGAGATCTCCTTGGCGATGGTCTCCGCCGAGAAGAGCCCGATAGACCGTCCGGCCCGATCGGCGATGTCGGCCAGGATCGCCCAATCGGGACGGGTCTGGCCCGGCCCGGGCACGACCGAGTTGAGCTTCTGCACCCGCCCCTCGATGTTGGTCGCGGTCCCCTCCTTCTCGGCGAACCCGGAGGCGGGGAAGATCACATCGGCGCCACGGTTGGAGTCGTTGAGGAACAGATCGATCGAGACCACGAACTCCGCCGCCTCCAGGGCGGCGGGGCCCGGTCTCGGGTCGGGGACGTCGCGCACCGGGTCGGCGCCGACGAGGAGGAGGAACCTGATCTCACTCGATCCGAGCCCCTCGAGCATCGCCTTGGTGTCCTTGCCCCTCGTCGCCGGGATCTCACCCCATGCGCCGGCCAGGGCGGCTCGTCCCGCTTGGTCTGCGCCCACCCGCCCGGGGAGCAGGTCGGGGGCGAGACCCATATCGAGGGCGCCGAACAGATTGGCCCGCCGGGCCAGGGGGAGGATCCGGGCCGAGCCCGCCTTGCTTCTCACATACGCCGCCACCGCCTCGGCGAGATGAGGGCCATCGGCAAGCGACGCCTGCCCCACCAACGCCACCACCCGCGGCGCGCTCAGCGCCTCGCTCAAGGCGGCGTGCTTGCCTTCGGCTATCTCGTCGAGCAGGACGAATCCCGCCCCGGGGCGATAATTCGCCTTGATCGCGGTGCGATCGTCGAGACCGGTGACCCGGGGGTGGACCACGACCAGCCGCACCCCGAGCTCCTGGGCCGCCCGGCGGACCCGGAGATACAGGGTGGGGTGCTCTTCTTTGAGGTCGGGCCCCCAGACCAGGATCGTGTCGGCGGTGTCGATGTCGCCAATCAGTGCCCGGTCGACGGTGGCGGCCAGGAAGTGGGAGGCGAGCGAGTCATCGAGCCGGGCGTCGACGTTGTTGGTCCCGAGGACGACCCGGGCGAACTTGGACAGGGCATAGGCGTCCTCGTTGCTCCCGTGGGCGCCACCGATCACGGCGAAGGCCTCACCACCGTCCGAGTCCCCGACCAGGGTGATCCGCTCTGCAACATGGTCCAATGCCTCGGCCCATCCCACCTCGACCAGCTCGCCGTGCCGTCGGATCAGCGGAGAGGTGAGCCGGTGCTCGGACCCGAGGTACTGGAAGCCGAAACGCTCCTTGTCGGAGAGCCAGCCATGGTTGGTGGCGTCGTTGTCGACACCGACCAGTCGGAGGACCTGGTTCTGGCTGACATGGACCGACACCCTGGGGTGTGCGGTGTCGTGCAGACCCGAGCTCTCCACCATCTGCAGGTCCCAGGGTCGGGCCCGGAACCGGTACTGCACCGATGTGAGGGCGCCGACCGGGCAGATCTGGATCGTGTTCCCCGAGAAGTAGGAGGCGAAGGGGTGATCGGGGAAGGTGTTCACCTCGGTCACGTTCGCCCTCGACTTGAACTCGATCAGGGGGTCGCCGCTGATCTCCTCGGAGAACCTGGTGCACCGGGCGCAGAGGATGCATCGCTCCCGGTCGAGGAGGACCAGGCTGGAGATGGCGATCGGCTTCTCGTAGTTGCGCTTGATCTCGACGAACCGGCTCTCCCCCGGCCCGTGGGAGAAGGCCTGGTCCTGGAGCGGGCATTCCCCTCCCTTGTCGCACACCGGGCAGTCGAGCGGATGGTTGGCCAGGAGGAACTCGAGCACCCCCTCCTGGGCCTTCCGCACCGTGTCGTTCCCGGTGTAGACCACCATCCCCTCGGCGACCTCGTTGGTGCAGGCCGTTATCAGCATCGGCCCCCGCGGCCCCTGCACCTCGACCAGGCACATCCTGCACATCCCCACCGGCTTCATCCGCTCGTGCCAGCAGAACCTGGGGATGTAGGTCCCGGTGTCCTGCGCCGCCCTGATCAGCAGCGACCCCGCCGCCACCTGATGTTCCACCCCGTCGATGGTGATGGTGACCGTTTGGCCCATCTCGCTCACAGTTTGAGCCTCATTCGCGATCCCGGTCCGGCGCGACCATTGAGGTTGATCGCCGTGATGTCTCGGCGCTCACGGTCTGGAGCGAGCGGGGGTCTGGGGGTCGCCCCCCAGATGTGAGGGGGCACCCTCCTAGTTCCACGTGGGCTTGCACCTCGTCGCGGAAGTAGTCGCGCAGGGCGAGGATCGGGGACACCGCCGAGGGGCCGAGGGGGCAGATGGTGGTCATCTTCGGGGGCCAGTTGAGACCGACACTGATGTTGTCGGAGACGTCGAGGAGGAGGTCGAGGTCGATCGCCCGTCCCTGGCCTTCTTCGATCCGGCGCAGGATCATCTCCATCCAGGTGGTTCCCTCCCGACACGGAGTGCACTGACCACACGACTCGTGGGCGAAGAAGCGAACGATGCGCTCGGCGGCCCGCACCATGCAAGTCGTCTCGTCCATCACGATCACCGCTCCGGAGCCGAGCATCGAACCGGCCTCGGCGCACACGTCCTTGGTGATCTGGTCGTCGAGATGGATCTCGGGCACGAACCAGGGGGCGGAGGCGCCGCCCGGGATGATCGCCTTGAGCTCACGGTCGCCTGGTATCCCGCCCGCGATCTCATAGATGAGATGACGCCAGGTGATCCCGTGGGGGAGCTCGTAGTTCCCGGGCCGGTTGACGTGGCCGGAGACCGAGATCAGAAAGGTCCCGGTGTCGTCGGGGTGCCCGATCCGGGAGAACTCCTCCGCACCCATGTCCAGGATGTGGGGCAGGTTCGACACCGTCTCTACGTTGTTGACGATGGTGGGCTGCATGTACAGACCCTTGGCGGCGGGGAAGTAGGGCGGCTTGAGGCGGGGCTCGCCGCGCAGACCCTCGAGACTGTTGATCAGGGCGGTCTCCTCGCCACAGATGTAGGCGCCGGCGCCGAGGTGGACCGTCAACTCCAGGTCGTAGTCGGAGCCGAAGATCCCGGTTCCCAGGTAGCCACGGGCTCGAGCCTCGTCCACCGCGGCCTGGACCCGGCGCGCCGGCTTGGGGTACTCGCCCCTGATGTAGATGAAGGCGTGGTGGACCTCGTTGGCGATGGCGGTGATGATCACCCCCTCCAGCATCTGATGAGGGTCACGCTCCAGGAGCTGGCGGTCCTTGAAGGTGCCCGGCTCCGATTCGTCTGCGTTGACCACCAGGAACGACGGGCGGGCCGGGGCGAGAAAGCTCCACTTCATCCCGGCGGGGAAGGCGGCTCCCCCCCGCCCGAGCAGACCCGAGGCCTTGATCTCCTCCACCAAATGGTCCCGGGTCATCCCGAGGGCGCGGCGGGCTTGCACGTATCCGCCCGTCGCCTCGTAGCGATCGATGGTGTGCGAGTCGGCGGGGAACTCGGACATCCGCTTGGTGACAACCAGTGGCGTCGTCAAGCCTTGTCCTCGCTTCCAACCGTGCCCAGCGGCTGGAAAGCCGGATACGGGCCCACCGCCCCGTTCTCCTCCCTGATCGCCCACTCGAAGCTGCGCACGCCGCCGAACAGCTCCTGCATCTCGTCGCCGTTGACCACGCCGGGGCGTGCGTTGCCGAGCCACCTCACCAGCTCCCGAGCCTTGTCCGGGGTCACGCCTTCGACCAGCTCGTAGTTGACCTGCACGGCCGGCGCCCCACCACCGGCCCCGATGCATTCGACGTGCTCCACCGAGATGAGCCCTTCGGGATCGGTCTCGCCGTGGGGGACACCCGACTCGTCTTCGACCGCGTGGAGGACGTCGTCACCACCGAGAAGCATGCAGGAGATCGAGGTACAGCACGAGATCAGGTATTTCCCGGTCGGCTTGCGTTTGTACATGGTGTAGAAGGTGGCCACCGCCTGCACCTGGGCCGGGGTGATGCCGACCCAGCGGCCCACCTCTTCCATGCCCGCGTCGCTGAGATAGCCCTCCTCGGCCATGGCCAGATAGAGCAACGGCATGACCGCCGACCGCTTCTGCGGATAGCGCGTCATGATCTCCCGGGCGCGCTCCTGAGTGGCCTCCGACCATTGACTCATCGCTGCCGGAGATTAGGTAGCACCCCTACCACTGGCGAAACCCGGGGTCGCAACCGGCTTCCTAATGCAGGGCGTCACGCATACGTGACGGACTGCATGAAGAATTGGTCCCATATCCCCGGGGCGGTGGGCAGAATCAAGATGAATGTCACGATCGTGGCGCGACCAAGACCCGGGCCTGCCCATCGCCTTCGGGCAATGCTCGAACGGCGAGTACGAGCCGGAGAAGGTGACTCCGGTCCGTCGCGAGATGGAAGCTTCCGCTCGGGCCGGCGTCGACGAGGCAATCCGGCGCACCGGTCTGAGCCGCCGGGAGTTCCTGCGCTCCGCCTGCGCCGTCGCCGTCTCCCTATCCGCGATCGACACCACACTGGCCCGGGCCCTCGGATTGCAGCCCGGCCTCTGGTACCCATTCGACCCGGCCAGCCGGCACGACGCCGATGCGGCGCGCGCCGTCCTGGGACCGTCCCAATTCGTCTTCGACGTCCAGGGCCACTTACTCGAGTACGACCTGGATCCCTCGACCCGGGGCGATTGGTTTTGGGGTCGCAACTTCCCGCAGGCCCGCTGTGAGGACGAGGAAGATCCCCGCGCCTGCTTCGCCACCAACCATTTCCTCGAGGAGATCTTCATCAGATCGGACACCACGATGGTCGCTCTCTCCGGATTGCCCATCCATCCCGAGGGAAGCCCGCTATCCCCCGAGGTGATGGAAGAGACCAGGCGGATGGTGCTGGCGCTGTCCGGGGACGAGAGAGTCCTGGTCAACGCCCTTGCCCTCCCCCAGGTCGCCCCCATCGACTCGGTGATCGAGGAGATGGAGCACACCGTCTCGGAGAACCGGGTCGCCGGATGGAAGACTTTCACCCACTTCCCGAGCGGGATCAACTGGTGGCTCGACGACCACGATCCCGACCTGCCCGCGGTAGGCGACCGTTTCCTCGACGCGGTGGCGGGTTCGGGCGCCCCCATTCTGTTCGTGCACAAAGGTCTCTCCGATCAGACCCGGTTCGGGTCGCCGGAAGACATCGGGCCGGCGGCGCGGGATCATCCCGAAGTGAAGTTCGTCGTCTATCACTCCGGGTTCGAGGTGGGACAGCGAGAGGGCCCTTTCGACGAAGAGACCGCCCATGTCGGGGTGAACCGTCTGGTCCGGTCCCTGCGACAGGCCGGGCTGGGCCCCGGGCAGAACGTCTACGCCGAGATCGGGTCGACCTGGTGGCACCTGCTCCGTCGGCCCGACGAGGCGGCCCATGTGCTGGGCAAGCTGCTGTTGGCGGTCGGGGAGGACAACCTGCTCTGGGGAACAGACTCGATCTTCTACGGCTCGCCCCAGGGCCAGATCGACGCCCTGCGCGCCTTCCAGATCCCGCTGAGTCTGCGCGAGCGCTACGGCTACCCGGAGCTGACCCGTGGTGTCAAGGCCAAGATCCTGGGCTGGAACGCGGCCAGCCTCTACGGGATCGACCCAATCACCGAGCCGGTTGGGTTCACGGTCGGCGAGCTCGAGACGGCCCGGATCGAGCACCCCGTTCCCACCTTGACCTGGGGACCATCTACCTCCGAGGAAGTGCGCGAGTTCCGACTCCATCATCAGGGTTGGCCCTAGACCGTTCTTTATGCAACGCGTCACGTATGTGTGACGCCCTGCATTAGGAATTGACCGTACCGTACCCCACTACTCCGCATTGCGTGGTAGTGTGCAGCTCGCACTAGCGACGATTGGAGTTCGGATGGACTCGACCCAGCTCCTCAAAGGGGTGCTCGACACGGCAGTCCTCGCCGTTCTAAGTCGGGGCCGTACCTACGGCTACGACCTGGTGAGACAACTTCGGGCCAGTGGCTTCGACGAAGTGGGGGACGCTTCCGTCTATGGAACCCTGCGCCGCCTATTCGGGGGCGGATACCTCACCTCGGAGGTGGTCCCCTCTGAGGAGGGCCCGGCGCGGAAGTACTACGGGCTGAACCGTGCCGGCACCGACCTGTTGGACCGTTCCAAGAAGACCTGGCATGACTTCGCCGGAGTCATGAGCCACCTGCTCGAGGGAGAAGAGGAATGAGCATCACACTGTCTGCCACCAAGGCGACCTACCTTGGTCGGGTCGCCGCAGGTCTGGCCGACCTGGCTGCCGAGGAGCGCGAGGAGATGCTCCAGGATCTCGAGGCGCATCTCGCCGAGCTCGAGGATGGGGAAATCGACCGGGTGTTGGGCACTCCGGACGCGTTCGTCGAGGAGTTCAGGGTCAGCGCCGGCCTCGACATCACGCCGGCCGCGGGCGGACCAGGTCTTGTCGCGCGATGGCGGGAGGCCCTGAATCGCCGGGCCGCATGGCTGAGCGACCTCGTCGCCTGGCCGACGATCCGCCCCCTATGGGTGTGGTCTCGGGGCTGGCTGGTGGTGTGCGCCTGGAGCTTCCTCTACGACTACGAGGGGTTTGTCCGCTTTCCCATTCCGTCGATAGGCATGAGCACGTCGGTAGGGCTTGCGTTCGTGATCCTCGCCACCTGGCTCTCGCTGTGGTTGGCGAAGGGTCAAGCAGGGCCACAGGCCTTTGGGTCCGTCGCCTTCTCTTTCGTCGCCGGTATGGCCCTGCTCGGGATGCTGCTCAACCCGTTGCCGACCTATTCGCAAATGGTCGAGGTCTACGAGCAACCGTTCTACACCGAGCAGCTCACTGCTCCCGACGGCAACTCGATCGTCAACGTCTATGCCTACGACCTGGAGGGCAACCCGGCGGAGGTGCTGCTCTTCGACCAGGACGGGCGGCCCGTGCTCACTTTCCCAAGCCATGTCTACGAGGAGGCAGAGATCGCCGGGAACGAAGCGCCTTACTGGGACGGCGGGACTGTCATCTTCCGGCGTGACCAATTCGGACGGATCATCCCCAACCTCTATCCACTGGAGCTGACCGTCTACGACGACTACGGGGAGCTGACCCCGATGGCGCCGCCGTCATTGGGTCTTCCGCCGGCTGATCAAACCAACGACGATCCGGTCCCGACCACCACCACGCCCCCGTTTGGCTGATTCTTTATGCAACGCGTCACGTATGTGTGACGCCCTGCATTAGGAACGCGGGTTCCGACCGGTCGACGTCGCCCCTCACCGGGTCGAGGGAGGCGATGGTGGCGACGGTGTCGGCCATGAGGGAGTCGGCCATGGTGATGGGGAGGGCCTGGAGGTTGGAGAACGACGGGGCCCTGGTGTGCATCCGGTACGGGTTGGCGCCCCCGTCGGAGACCAGGTAGCAGCCCAACTCGCCACGGGGCGACTCCACCGCCACATAGGTCTCCCCGGGCGGCACCTTGTACCCCTCGGTGAACAACTTGAAGTGATGGATCAGCGCCTCCATCGACTCGTCGATCCGGGCCCGGGGAGGCGGGGTCACCTTGCGGTCGTCGACCCGGTAATCGCCCTTCGGCATCGAGTCCATCACCTGCTCGACGATGCGCAGCGACTGCTCGATCTCCACCACCCTGATCCGGTAGCGGTCGTAGACGTCGCCGTGCTCTCCCACCGGCACGTCGAACTCGTACTGCTCGATCCCGCTGTAGGGGAACGCCTTGCGGATGTCCCAGTCGACACCGGCCGAGCGCAGGGTCGGTCCGGTGATCCCGTAGGCGATCGCCTCCTCGGCCGAGATCACCCCCACCCCGCGGGTTCGACCCACCCAGATCGGGTTGTTCTCGAGGAGGTCGTCGTACTGCTTGATCCGCCTGGGCAGCTCCTCGATGATGGCGGCGACGTCGTCCTTCCAGCCCGGAGCGAGGTCGGCGGCGACACCACCGGGCCGGATGTAGTTGTGATTCATGCGCAGACCGGTGGTCTTCTCGAAGAAGGCGAGGATCTGCTCCCGCTCCCGGAACCCGTAGATCATCATCGACACCGCACCGATGTCCATCCCGTTGGTGGCCAGCGCGACCAGATGCGACGAGCAACGGTTCAACTCGGTCATCAGCACCCGGATGGCGGCGGCCCGGGGTGGGACCTCGATCCCGAGCAGCCGCTCCACCGCCAGCGAATAGGCCAGCTCGTTGTGGAACGGGGACAGGTAGTCCATGCGGGTGACGTTGGTCCCGCCCTGGGAGAAGTTGAGCTGCTCGGCGGTCTTCTCCATCCCGGTGTGGAGATACCCAATGATGGGCTTGGTACGACGGATGATCTCCCCTTCGAGCTCGATCTGGAGCCGGAGCACGCCGTGGGTCGAGGGGTGCTGGGGGCCCATATTGAGGATCATCCGCTCGTCGGGGTCGGCGTCGTCGTCGAAGACGTAGTCGTCCTCGACCACCCGGCCGAACTGCTCGTCGAGCCGGCTCTCGGACTCGTCGGTCGAGATCTCCTGGGCGCCCTCGTCGGTTGGGGCCAGCTCGGGCTCTTCGGTCCCGGCCACCCAGACGTCGAGGGTCTGCGTCGACTTGGTGTCGTCGCTCATCTCAGCTCACCTTGTGGCTTTCCTTGAACTGGACCGGCACCGACCCCACTCCGAAATCCTTGCGCAGGGGGTGACCCTCCCACTCGTCCGGCATCAGGATCCGGGTCAGGTCGGGATGACCTTCGAAGACGATGCCGAACATGTCGTAGGCCTCCCGTTCCGGGAAGTTCGCCCCCGGCCAGATCGGGACCAACGAGGCGACCGCTGGCTCCTGACGCGGTGCGGTCGTGATCATGCGGAGCCGGAGCCGATGCTGCATGGAGAGCAGGTTGGCCACCACCTCGAACCTCTCCGACCGCTGCCGCATCCAGTCGACCGCGGTCACGTCGACACATACCTCGAAACCGGCCTCCTTGGCCGCCGACCCGAACTCGGACCAGCGACCTGTGGGCACCCGGGCCACGTCCTGGCCGATCGACACCTCCCATGCCACATCCTCGAACCCTTCGAAGAGACCCCTCAGCACCGGCTGCTCGGGGAGGAGACGCTCGAGGACGGTGGCCTCGCCCACCGTCTCGGCCTCCGGGCTGCCATGCTCGTCGCTCAATTGGAGATCTCGCCTTTCATGATCTTGTCGTGCCGGGGGAGGAGCCCAGGCATCAAGCTCTGCGGCCCGGGCGGGCAGCCGGGCACGTAGATGTCGACCGGCACCACCTGATCCACTCCCTGGACCAGGGCGTAATTGTTGAACATGCCCCCGGTGGAGGCGCAGGCGCCCATCGAGATCACCCACTTCGGGTCGGGCATCTGGTCGTAGACCTGACGAAGCACCGGTGCCATCTTCTGACTCACCCGTCCCGCCACCACCATGAGGTCGGACTGTCGCGGCGATGCGCGAAATACCTCCATGCCGAACCGGCCCAGGTCGTAGTGGGCGGCACCGGTCGCCATCATCTCGATGGCACAGCAGGCCAGGCCGAAGGCGGCGGGAAACATCGACCGGGTTCGGGCCCATCGCGCCGCCTTGTCGACAGTGGTCATGAGCAGGTTCCCCGGGGCGGTGGTCGCCATCAGGCCGCTTCGTCCGACGCTTCGGTGGGCAGGTAGCGGGAGCGGCGATGCACGTTCCAGTCGAGGGCGCCCCGCTTCCAGACATAGGCCAGGGTCTCGGCCACGAAGAAGGTGAAGATCAGGATCGCCGCCAACCCGTACCAGCCAAGACGGTCGAAGATCGAGGCCCAGGCGAAGAGGAAGATGATCTCGACGTCGAAGATGACGAACAACATCGCCACCAGGTAGAACTTGACCGGGAAGCGCTGTACCGGCTCCATCTCGGGAACGATGCCGCTCTCGTAGGGGTCGAGCTTGGCTTCGGTGGGCCGGTCGGGGCGGACCAGGCCGGAGGCGATGAGTGAGACCGCCACGAATCCAGCGGCCAGCACGAGCATGATGCCGATCGGCAGATAGTCGGCCAGAGTCACCGTCCTGAGCTTAGAACGGGGCCACGGGTGCGGTAAATCAGGGGGTGATGGAACGTGGCTCCCGGGCCTGATCCGCCTCAGGGGCGCTTCCCGTAGTCTTCTTCGCATGACGACCCCCCGCTTCCCTTGAGCCTCGGATTCGGACTGCTCAGCGCCCAGC
>DATHUL010000029.1:0-10915 GCA_035462285.1 Acidimicrobiia bacterium | reverse complement strand
GCCTGTGACAACACCCTCTGGCTAGCGGAGAGGGCGGACGTCGACATCGAGTTCGGCAAGATCCACCTCCCGCAGTTCCCGGTCCCTGAGGGGGAAACCGAAGTCACCTATCTGCGCCGCCTCGTCGAGCAGGGGACGAGGGAGCGATATGGCAACGATGCCGGGGAAGAGGTCTGGGAGCGGGTCGAGCACGAGCTGAAGATCATCGAGGAGATGGGATTCCCCGCCTATTTCCTCATCGTGTGGGACCTGATCCGCTACGCCCGTGAGAACGGGATCAGGGTCGGCCCCGGGCGAGGCTCTGCCGCCGGCTCCATCGTCTCGTACTGCCTCCGGATCACAGATCTCGACCCTCTCGCCTACGGCCTGATCTTCGAGCGCTTCCTCAACCCAGGTCGGCGCCAGATGCCCGACATCGACATGGATTTCGACGAGCGCTATCGCGCCGACATGATCCGTTACGCCGCCCAGAAGTACGGGCCGGATCGGGTGGCGCAGATCGTCACTTTCTCCACGATCAAGGGCAAGCAGGCCCTGCGCGACGCGGCGCGAGTCCTCGGGCATCCCTATGGGGTGGGGGACCGGGTGGCCAAGGCCATGCCACCTTCGATCCTGGGCCGGGAGGCGACCCTGGCACAGGTGCTGACCGCACCCCCGCCCGATGCCGACTCGACCGTCAAGGACTGGTACGCCAATGCCCAGGGTTTGCGGGACCTGTATGAGACCGATCCCGCGGTGAGGGAGACGGTCGACGCGGCCCTGGGGCTGGAAGGCCTGCGCCGGCAGGACTCGATCCACGCCGCAGCCGTGGTCATAGCCCCGGAGCCGTTGATCAACATCGTCCCGATCCAGCAAAAGGGCGAGGGGGCGGAGGTGGTCACCCAGTACGAGATGTACGGGGTGGAGTCACTGGGCCTGCTCAAGATGGATTTCCTCGGCCTGCGCAACCTGTCGATCATCGAGCGATGCCTCGAACTGGTCGAGAAGAGCAGCGGGGGGACGGTCGACATCGACTCGGTCCCGCTCGACGACGAGAAGACCTTCGAACTGCTCCAGTCGGGCAGCACGGTGGGGGTCTTTCAGCTGGAGGGCAATGCCATGCGCTCGCTGATCCGCTCGCTGAGACCCGATTCGTTCAACGATGTGATCGCCCTCGTCGCCCTCTATCGACCGGGACCGATGGGGGCGAACATGCACAACCTCTACGCCGACCGCAAGAACGGGCGCGCCCCGATCGAGGAGCTGCACCCGGCGGTCACCGAGAAGCTGGCAGATACCTATCAGATCATGGTGTACCAGGAGCAGGTGATGCAGGTCGCCCAGGCGGTGGCCGGTTACTCGATGTCGGACGCAGAAGCGCTCCGGCGCGCCATGGGAAAGAAGATCAAGGCGGTGATGCAGGCCGAGGAGGAGAAGTTCGTGGCCGGCTGCGTGGCCCAGGGATACACCGACGAGGTCGGCCGCGACATATTCAGGCTGATCGAGCATTTCGCCGGTTACGGGTTCGCCAAGTCGCATTCCGCCGCCTATGGGCTGGTCGCCTACCAGACCGCCTATCTGAAGGCGCATCACCCCGCCGAGTACCTGGCCGCACTCCTCACCGCCACCAAGAAGGACAAGGACAGGACTGCGGTCTACCTCAACGAGTGCAGGCAGATGGGGATCAAGGTCCTGGTCCCCGATGTCAACGAGTCCGACTCGGACTTCACCGTTCGTGACGGCCGAATCCGTTTCGGGCTGTCGGCGGTCCGGAACGTCGGCGAGGCGGTGGTCGAGAAGATCGTCGAGGCCCGGACCGATCAGCCCTTCGAGTCGTTCCAGGACTTCGTCGACCGGGTCGACGTCTCCGCACTGAACAAACGGACGGTGGAGTCACTGATCAAGGCAGGCGCCTTCGACGGGATGGGGCACCCGCGTAAGGGGCTGACCCTGGTCTACGAGCAGATTCTCGACGCCACCCTGGAACGACGCCGGAACGAGGACATGGGCCAGTTCAGCCTCTTCGCCGGGGACAGCGAGGCGGTGTCGCAGGGCTCGATCGAAATCCCCGACCTGGTCTGGCCGCAGAAGATCAGACTCGCCTTCGAAAAGGAGATGTTGGGGCTCTACGTGTCGGACCACCCGCTGCTCTCGGTGGGCCAGGCCCTGGCCGCGGCCACCACTACCACGATCAGCCAGCTCGAGGAGCTGACCGATCGGGCCAACGTCACCGTTGGGGGCCTGGTGGCGGGCATCACCCGACGCTGGACCCGCAACGGCGACCCGATGATCTTCTTCCAGCTCGAGGACCTGGAGGGCTCGGTCGAGGTGGTCGCCTTCCCCCGGACCGTCAAGGACCACGGGCACGTGGTGGTCGAGGACGCGGTGGTGATCGTCTCCGGTTATCTCGACCACAGGGGCGACGAGGTCAAGGTGATGGCCAAGGAGATCAAAGAGCTCGAGATTCGGGACGACTCCACGGTCCGTCTCAAGACTCCGGCCGCCACCCTCACTCCAGAGCTGGTGGCACGGCTCAAGACGATCCTCTCCCAACATCCGGGAGCGGCTCCGGTCTACCTCAACATGACCAGTGACCAGGGGGTCAAGGTGCTCAAGCTGAGCGACGCCCATCGGGTGGAGCCTCGCACCGCCCTGTTCGCCGAGTTGAAGGAGCTGCTCGGCCCGAGCGCGATCCTCTGAGGCTCTCAGGCGCGACGGGTCCGGATCTGTCGCTGCGCCACCTGGGCCAGGGCGGTGGAACGTCCGTGCTTGCGGCCCAGGGTGTATGCGGCCAAGGCGGCCGAGACGGCGACGGTGCCAAGGGCGCTGGCGGCGATGGCCCGCTTGGTCTTGCGGGCGAAAATGACAACCGGCCACCCCCTCTCGTGGGCGACCGAATCCAGCTGTGAGTCGGGATTGACCGCGACCGGGTGGCCGACCGCCTCCATCATGGGCAGGTCGGAGATGGAATCGGAATAGGCGTAGCACCGTTCCAGGTCGTAGCCGCGGTCGGCGCTGATCTTCTCGATGGCCTCCACCTTCCCGACTCCGTAGACAAAAGGCCCGTCCAATTCGCCGGTGTAGTGCCCGGCGACGACCCGCCCCCGGGTCCCGATGGCGCCGGTCATGCTCAGCGATCGGGCCAGGGGCTCCACGATCTCGTGGGGTGCGGCGGACACGATCCAGGTGTCGCGGCCCGACTCGTGATGAAGGTTGATCAGCTTGCGCGACTCGGGCCGCACCCTCGCCACGAGCTTGGGCAGGACAGCGGATCCCACCATCTCCAGCGCCTGCACCGAGGAGCCTGCAATCCGGGTGAGGAAGTCACCCTTGACGTCGTCGGTGGCGTGGCCAGTGTCCCCCAAGAGCCGGAAGCCGAGGGCCGAGACGGCCCAACGGCCGATATCGGCGCTGGTGGCGAGTCCCTGACGCCAGGCCTCGACGCCGAGAGGGAAAGCCGAGGCCCCGGAGATGAGAGTCCGGTCGAGGTCGAAGAAGGCGGCGGCGGCGGTCATGCCCTCAGGATAAGGCGAGTCGGGTCAAAGACCAGTGATGAGTCAGCCGGCCCGCATCCCGACTGCCTCCCAGGGCAGGTCACTGGAGTCGTCGAGGAGGCGGGCAAGGCCGTCGAGATCGGTAGGAGGCGTGGGGGACCACCGAATGGTGGCGATGTGGGCGCCATAGCGGGAGGAGAACTCCTCTCGTGTGTCCCGCTGTCGGAGTGTCTCCGCAGCCCACCGGGCCAGGTTCTGCTCCAGGACGACCGAGGTGCCCGGGGGCGCCGTGGCCTCCGCCCACCCCTCGGGCAGGATCCGGTTGAAGATCACTGCGGCCGGGCTGACCGCGAGACCGGGAAGCTCGCGGTAGAACTTGATCGCTTCCCGCACCGGGGCAGGATCCGAGGTCGTCACCACGAACACCGTCGCCGACGCCAGCACTCGCTCGATCTCCCGGCCCCTCTGGGCGACACCGTCGTAGGTGGTCCTCAAGTCGAGCAGGAATTCGGCCACCCGTTCCAGCAGATCGGAGCCGAGGACGGAATCGGCGATGCGGAGGACCGGCTTGGCCGCCAGGTTGTAGAAGGCCCGTCGTCCCGGGAGGGGCCCGCCCGTGATCCATCTGAGGAGACGACCTCCGACCAGGTCGGCCATCTGGGCCGGTGCTGCGAAGAAGTCGATCCCTCCGCCCGAGGGAGGAGTGTCGACGATGACCAGGTCCCAGGCCTGGGCCTGGACGAACGTGGCCGCCTGGTCGGCGGCGGCGTACGACTGGGATGCGGGGAAGTGCTCGGAAGCGGCTCGGAAGAACTCATTGTCGGCGAGCCGGGCCGCCACTTCCGGATCGGCGTGTCTGGTCGCCACCGCCCGCCACGAGGCGGAGGCGTCGAGCATCGCCGCCCACAGCTCGGGCTCGTCGACGTGGGGCTGGGGCTCGTTGCCCAGCTCCTCCACCCCCAACGCGGTGGCCAGACGACGAGCCGGATCGACCGTGACCACCAGGGTTCGCATACCGCCCCGGGCTGCCTTGACCGCGAGGGCGGCGGCGACCGTCGTCTTCCCCACCCCTCCCGCCCCGGTGATGAGAACGGTGCGCGTCATGTGATCGTCTCGAACTCGTCGGCCATACGGGCCGCCACCTCACCAGGGGTGAACACCCCGTGGAGATAGGGCAGCTTGTGGTCGGGGGGAAGCCGCTTCAGCCAGACCTGTTGCTCGGACCAGAGCGATCGGTGCAGCCGGGCCGCCTCGCCGACCGGTCCCGGCGGCGTGTCGGGATCGGTCAGTTCGTCCAGGACGCGATTGGCGATCACGGTGGGCGGGGCGACGAGGTCCTCCTTGGCCAGCCAAGCCAGCGTCTCCTCGGTCTCGGTGACGGGAAGCTCCTCGGGGAGGCTGACCACGACCAGCTCGGTCAGGGACGGGTCGCGCAGCATTTCCTGCATCGTCTCTGCCTGGGTGCGTATCCGTCCCGACGGCACCAGCTCGGAGATGGTCACCGGGGCGCGGAGGAAGGACCCGAGCTGACCGGTCGGTGGCGCGTCGGCGATCACGACGTCCCATCGGTCCTCTCTCACCTCCCAGATCGCCTTGCCGATGGTGATGATCTCCCGGATGCCCGGGGCCGTGGTGGCCAGGGCGTCGAAGGCGCGGGCGAAGGGACCGAACCGGGTGATGCCCTTTATGCCCAATTGCAGGGCGAGGTACTCGAGCAGGGCGTCGGACCGGACCATCTGCATGGCATGGAGTCCCGGTCTCACCTCCATCGGCTCGAACTCGAGGGGCCCGGTCCCGAAGTGGGCGGACAGACCGCCCGGGGAGCCCATCTCCATGGCCAACACCCGGAGACCGCGTCGTTGCCCGAGGAGCGCGAGCCCGGCGGTGACCGCCGACCTGCCCGCACCTCCCTTTCCCGAGACCAGGAGGAAGCGCTTCTCCAGCACCAGATGGTTGCCTCAGCCGGAGCCGCTCAGAGGGATGCGAAGGACGAGCTCGCCTTCCTCCACGCTCCACTTGGCGCTCCCGATCAGGGCGTAGTCGGTGTAATCGGTCTGCGCCCGCTCCACGAACAGCCTGCGTTCGTCACCGGCCACCGGTGGCAGCGGCCGGTCCTTCACCGCGGCGGCGCGCTCCTGGTAACGCTGGAGCATGGCGTCGACATCGAATTGGGCCATCAGGCAACGCTAACGCGTCGCCCGCTTCAGGCAATGAGCGATTAGCGATGAGCCGCCGACTATGGGCTATTGCCTATTGCCTCGAGGCGGCGGCGCGTCGTTGCGCCGCCTTGCGCTCGCCGGCGAGACGTTCCAGCTCGACGTCGCTGTAATCGACGTGATTCATCGCATTGGCGATCAATCGATGCCCGGCCACTTCTTCGATCGCCCGGTGCATCTCGTGGGCCACCCTGCGGTAGGCAGGATGACCGGCCGCCTGGCTGCGAAGCTCGATCAGATGGAAGGCCTGGCGGGGGTTCATCTCCATGACGAACCGCACGTTGAAGGCGAAGGGCACGACGTATTGGGCGACGTCGGGCCCCAGGTCGTTGCGTAGATCCTCGTAGAGAGACCCCGACTCGGCCATGATCCAGTGCCATCGGTCGCCGAGACCCTGCTCGTCGACCTCGTCGGGCAGCTCGTAGCCGAGGCGGGTCGTGTAGCGCTGCCACTCCAGGGTCATGAGACGATGACGTTGCAGGTCGCGAAATGCGCCGATATCGCATGAGACGTCGAATCTGTATGTGGTTCGCTCCATCGCCCGGCCCGGCTTGTGACGCCGGTTCTCCCGCTCCCCGACCAGTGAGGCGATGATCCCGGCCCGTTCCGACTCGGTCATCGACCGCGCCATCTCGAGCAACTCGGCGTCGGGCAGCTCGGAGACGGCGTACAAGGCCGCCGCCGCGATCTTCAGCTCCGCATCCGGATCCCAGTCGACCAGGGTCACGGAAGGCCCGATGTCACTCGGCCCGGCCAGACCGGAGGCATGGTCCTCCAGATCGGACCGCACTCGCGCCAGGTACTGCGACCATCGCACCCCGCGCTCCTCGAGGTCGACACGGGTGAGGAACGAAGGGATGATCTTCCTCAGCTCCCCCAGCATCAAGGCCCCGTAGCCCTGAACTTCCCGAAGCGGGCTCGACTGCATGCGGACCAGGGACATCTCGTATGCTTGCCCGGTGCCGTAGATGCCGACATTGGACAGGGTGGCCACCGGAAGCAGGCCACGGACCGTGTCACATGCCTTGGCCCGGATGGTGGAGTTCCACACTGTCCTCGAATCGCCTTCGGCCTGGGGATGGAGTCGCTCGTACCTGGCGATCATCGTGGCGACCATCTCCGAGTACGTGTCGAACACGCTCTCCATGTGGGCCAGGTAGCGCCGGCGATATGGCGAGTCGGAGATCTCGGGGGGGACGAAATACCGATAGCGATCCCCGAGACGGGCGTCGTAGCGGATGTAGCGGGTCGACTGCTCCAAGTAAGCGGCGAGACGTCCCCACTCGAGCACTTTGGTCAAGAGGTTGGAAGCCTGTTCGCAGGCGAGATGGGCACCTCCCAGCTGTGCCACCGAGTCGTCCCCGTAGTCGAAGAAGACACGGTGATAGAGCTGCTCGGCCTTTCGGGTGGCGACCATAGGGTCGTCGTCGACCGCGCTGGCGATGGTCTCGATGCCGGAATCGGGGTCTGTCACGAACTCATCGAGGAGTAGTCGTCGCAGGGATTTGGCCGACCGGGAGTAACGGGCGAAGAGGGCGCCCTTCACCACCTCGGGAAGATTCACCAGGCCGAACACCGGCAGGTCGAGGTTGGTGAAGAAGCGGCTGAGGACGATGCGCTCCTCGGCGGTGAACTCCTCCTGGTGGTAGACGGTCACGGGTCGGCGATTGTATGCCTGTGTCCGGTCCGGATCCGGTTACCGTCTCTTCGCAGTGGCTGTGTTCTTGTTGCGACTCGGTGTGGTCCTCCTCTCGGCGATCGCGATCGGCATCGCCCTGGTCCCGATCCTGGTCCTGATCGACCTGCTCGACGGTGGCACCGGGTGGGGTCTGTGCCCCAACGGCATCGAGGCGTGCGACAACCCGTTCACCACGGCGGCCGAGATCGGGGTGCTGCTCACACTCGGGCTCTTCCTGTCGGTCTTCGGAATCCGGGTGCTGATGCGTCTCGCCCGGAAGATGCGATCCGACGACTACCAGGTGAGTCAATGAGCGGGGGTGACGGCTTCGGCCTCGACTGAGCTCCGGTCTCCCTGCCGCGTGACGACGATGTAGATGGCGAGCAGGATCAGGCCCGCCCCGGCCCAACCGGCCAGGGTGAGCCGCTCGCTCAGAACCATCCAGGCGGTGGCAACTGCGAATGCAGGCTCGGCGGCGAGCACCACTGCGGCCGTGGTGGCTCCGACAATGGTCTGGGCCCAGATCTGGAGAACGAAGCATCCGGCGCTGGCCCCCAGCCCGGTGAGGACAAGCGGTCCCCATACCGAGCTGGGAGGCAGGACCGGGCCCTCGACGAGGAGAGCGGCGGGGAAGGCGAGGGCTGCGGTCACGGTCAACTGGACTGTGGTGAAGGGGACGACCGGATGATGACGGGCCAGTCGGGAAAGCGCGACGATGTGGAGGGCGAACGAGAAGGCGCATGCCAGCGTGAGCAGGTCCCCGCGCTCGAAGCTGAGACCACCGGTCCCGGTGAGAAGCACCAAGCCGGCGAAGGCCAGGGCCGCCCCTCCCGCGCTCCACCAGCTCGGGCCCCTACGGGCGAAGAGTGCGGCCAGGAAAGGCGTGATCACGACGTAGAGCCCGGTGATCAGCGCCGAGTTGCTGGCACTGGTCTCGGTCAGGCCTGCCGTCTGGAATGCATAGCCGGAGAACAGGGCGATCCCGGCGACGGTCCCGTGCCACCAGATCGCCTT
Source organism: Acidimicrobiia bacterium (assembly GCA_035462285.1). Lineage (GTDB taxonomy): Bacteria > Actinomycetota > Acidimicrobiia > Spongiisociales > ZC4RG35 > JARDZU01. Next base: position 2,534 of record DATHUL010000029.1, on the reverse strand, counting down.
TCCCCGGGGCAAGGCGAACAGTGCCAGCACCGCGGCGCCGAGCAGGAATCGCCAGGCGACGAAGGTGAGCGGCGGCACCTGTTCCACCGCCGACTTGATGACGACGAAGGTGGCCCCGAACACGAACGATGCGACCAGCAGCGCCAACACTGCCCGGCTGCGATCAGTGCTGAACATGGGCCGGGGAGGGTAGGCCCCGGCCCATGCTCGCTTCGTCGTTCGGTGGTCAGTCGAGCCCGAAGGCACCCGCCACCGGCAGCCAGCCAGGCTCGCCCCAGATGAACTGGCTGTCGGCGATGCCCTGAGTGTTGGTGTGCCGGAAGAAGAAGGTGGTGTTGGCCGGTCGGAACATGGCGGGCGTGTCGATCCCGTCGATCAGCCCCCAGTCACCGGCCACGAAACGGTCGCCGGGATTGCCGAAGAAGAACTCGTTGTCGGCGATACCCGTGGTCAGAGTGTTCCGGTAGTAGACGAAACCGGTCGATTCGCGATGGAGGCCGACCTCGTCGATGCCGTCTCCATCGAAGTCACCGACGAATGGCTTGTCCCCAGGGTTGCCGAACAGGAACGAGAACTCGGCAGCCCCGAGACCTCCGTCGTTGGCGCCGAGCTGGTTGATGATGTAGAACTTCTGCTCCGACGGCCGGTACAGGGAGAGGGTGTCGCACCCGTCCCCGTCGAAGTCCCCCACGAAGGGCTTGTCGCCCGGGTTTCCGAAGATGTAGGAGAAGTCGGCCGCTCCCAATCCGGCGTCACCGGAGCCGAGTCGGTTGATGACATAGACCCGGGCCTCCGAGGGCCGGAACAACGACAGGGTGTCGCACCCATCGCCGTTGAAGTCCCCGGGCAGCGGGATGTCACCCGGATTACCGAAGAAGAACCGGATGTCGGCGACACCCTGGGTGTTCGAGTTCCTCAGGTACGCAAACGCGTCGGAGAGACGGAACAGACCCGGTGTGTCCACCCCATCACAGTCCCAGTCACCCATGAATGGCACGTCACCGGGATTCCCGTAGAAGAAAGTGGTGATCGCGCCCATCTGATTGCGCAGTCGCCATTCCCCCGTGACCGGGTCGACCAGGCCGACGGTGTCGCTACGCGGTGCCCAATCGGCTTGGATGTCGAAGGCGGCGTGGTTGGTGAGATTGGTCGGACCGGAGCCGTCTGCCCCCATCACGTAGATCTCCTGATCCCCGTCCCGGTTGGTCTGGAACAGGATCATCGACCCGTCCGGAGAGTAGGACGGGTCCGAATCGGCCGCCGGATCGTCCGTGATGCGGATCGGGTCGGTCCCATTGGCGTTCATCACATAGATCTCCTCGTTGCCGTCACGAGTCGAGGAGAAGGCGATCTTGGTGCCGTCAGGTGACCAGTCGGGGTTGTCGTCGCTCGCTGCGTTGTCGGTGAGCCTCGTCTGCGCGGACCCGTCGGCTTCCATCGAGTAGACCTCGGTGTTCGCATCACGATTGGTGACGAAGAGGATCTTGGTGCCGTCTGGCGACCAGGCTGGTCGGACGTCGTCAGCGGGATTGTTGCTGATATTGACCTGACCGGTGCCGTTGGCGTTCATCACATAGATCTCGGCGTTGCCATCGCGATGCGAGGTGAAGGCGAGCTTGGAGCCGTCCGGCGACCAAGCGGGGGTGGAGTCGCCGTCGGCGTGGGTTGTCAGCCGGGTCTGGCCACTGCCATCGCTGTTCATCACGTAGATGTCCTGATTCGGTCCGGGGTCGCGGAACGAGCTGAACGCGATACGCGATCCGTCCGGGGAGAAGGCCGGCTCGAAGTCCTCACCAGGCGTGGTGGTCAGCCGAGTCGGATCGGAGCCGTCGGCGTTCATGACATAGACCTCGGTGTCGGTGTCCCGGTCTGAGGCAAAGACAATTTTCCCACTTTCCGGCTCGGCGGCCGAGACGGCGGGAGCCAGGGTGATGATCATGCCGAGGGCAATCATCGAGGCGATCACCGCGCGGCGGTGGTGAAGAGCGGGGCTGGTGAGAGTACCAATAGCAAATCTCCTGAACTCGACTGCTGGGTGTGTCCCCAAGTTAGGCCACATCGAGAAATAGGGATGAAGGTCAGGTCGGGCTCAATACGATCCGGGCTCATGCCGCTGTCCAGATCCGACGGGTCGGTGCCCTCCAGAGCCGAGAGGGGCAAGGCCCGCTCTATCCTGAACCGACTCCTCCGCAGGTACCCGACCATCGGGACCGCCCTCGACTTCCAGTCGCCGTTCCAGCTTCTGGTGGTCACCGTCCTGTCGGCCCAGACCACGGATGAGAACGTGAACAAGGTCGCGCCGGTCCTCTTCCAGCGATACCCGACCGTGTCCGACCTCGCCGAGGCCGACCCCGAGGAAGTCGAGCAGATCGTCTACTCGACCGGGTTCTACCGGCAGAAGACCAAATCGATCATCAAGCTGGCGCAGGGAATCGAGGAGATCTTCGACGGCGAGGTGCCGATGGACATCGAAGCGCTGGTCCAGCTGCCCGGCGTGGGTCGGAAGACGGCAAGCGTGCTCCTGGCCGAGGCCT
>DATHUL010000028.1:0-2181 GCA_035462285.1 Acidimicrobiia bacterium | reverse complement strand
GAATCGGCGGCTTCGGCCAGTGGCTATGCCAAGGGAGTGGCGGACCAGACACAGCGCCGGCAGATGGATGCCCTGACTCCCCACGTCGCAGGTGCCGACGTGGTGATCACCACCGCCCAGGTGCCGGGGATGCCGGCTCCGTTGCTGGTATCACGGGAGATGGTGGAGCAGATGCGGCCCGGCTCGGTGGTGGTGGACGTGGCTGCTCCTGCAGGCGGAAACGTGGAGGTGACCAGACCCGGCGAGACCGTGGTGCACAACGGGGTCAGCGTCATCGGCCCCCTCGATCTCCCGGGACGGGTCGCCGTCGACGCCAGTCAGATGTACGCCCGCAACCTGACCGCCTTTCTCGCCCGGATGAGCGACGAAGAGGGCAACCTCTCCATCGACTTCGAGGACAGCATCCTCTCCGAGGCATGCATCACCCATGGCGGACAGGTTCTTCACCCGGTGGTCCGCCGATCACTCGGTCTGGAGCCGGAAGCATGAACGAACTGGTCGTAGGCGTCGTGGTGTTCGTCCTGGCCGCCTTCGTCGGCTTCGAGGTGATCTCCAAGGTGCCTCCGACACTGCACACCCCGCTCATGTCCGGGGCCAATGCCATCTCCGGGATCACCATCTTGGGCGCGGTCACCGCCGCCGGCCTGGGCATGGGCGCGGCAGCGCAGATCCTGGGCTTTCTCGCCGTGGTCACGGCGACGGTCAACGTGGTCGGGGGCTTCCTGGTCACCGACCGGATGCTGGCCATGTTCCGGCGACCCCGCGACAGAAACAGAACACGAGACGACACGTGATCGAGCTCATCTATCTGGCCTGTGCGGTGACCTTCATCATCGGGCTGAAGCGGATGAGCGGGCCCCGCACCGCGCGCTCGGGGAATCTCATCGCCGGCATCGGGATGCTGGTGGCCCTGGTCACGGTCCTCATCGACGAGAAGGTGGTCAATTGGGACACCATCGTCGCCGGTCTCCTGGTCGGCGCGGTCATCGGAGGATTGGCTGCGCTCAGGGTGCGGATGACCTCCATGCCCCAGCTGGTGGCCGCCTTCAACGGCTCCGGTGGGATCGCCTCGTCATTGGTGGCGGCGGTGGCAGTGATCGAGGCCGGCTCCACCGCCATCCCGGTGGAGACCGCCATCACCGTCATGCTCTCCATCGTGATCGGCTCGGTCACCTTCACCGGGAGCTTCGTGGCCTACGGGAAGCTCCAGGGGATCGTCACCGGGCGCCCCCTGCTGTTCAAGGGCCAACAGGTGGTCAACGGGACCCTGACCGTTGCCGCAATCGGTGTCGGCATCTGGACCCTTACCACCGGCGAGCCGGTGGGCTATTGGGTGATCGGCGCCATCTCGCTGGTCATCGGGGTCCTGGCCGTGATCCCGATCGGTGGCGCCGACATGCCGGTGGTGATCTCCCTGCTCAACTCGTTCTCGGGGCTGGCCGCGGCGGCGGCGGGCTTCGTCATCACCAACGACGCCCTGATCATCGGTGGCGCCCTGGTCGGCGCGGCCGGGTTGATCCTCACCATCCAGATGACCGAGGCGATGAACCGGTCGTTGGCCAACGTCCTCTTCGCCGGTTTCGGTACCGGCGAAGGCGGGGGCGGAGCGGGATCGATGAGCGATCGACCGGTGAAGCGGGCGATGGCCGAGGACGCGGCGATTGCCCTCGGGTATGCGCAATCGGTGATGATCGTCCCCGGTTACGGTCTCGCCGTGGCCCAGGCGCAGCACGCGGCGAGGGATCTGGCCGAGGCGCTCGAGGCCAAGGGGATCGCGGTCCATTACGCCATCCATCCGGTGGCGGGCCGGATGCCGGGGCACATGAACGTGCTCCTGGCCGAGGCGGACGTGCCCTACGAGCAGTTGCTCGACCTGGAGCAGGCCGACCCGCTCTTCGCACAGACCGATGCGGTGCTCATCCTCGGGGCCAACGACGTGGTCAACACCTCGGCGAGGGACGATCCGGACTCGGCGATCTTCGGGATGCCGATCTTCAACGTGGACCGGGCCGGCACGGTGATCGTGGTGAAACGGAGCCTGTCCCCCGGGTTCGCCGGAATCGACAACCCGCTCTTCTACAACGACAACACCCTGATGTACTTCGCCGATGCCAAAGATGCGCTGGAGCAGACCCTGGTCGCCCTGCGCGACGTCTGATGCCAACCCGGGACTAGGTTCGG
>DATHUL010000027.1:0-2516 GCA_035462285.1 Acidimicrobiia bacterium | reverse complement strand
CATGGTCCCGGCCCAGACCGAGGTAGGGGCGGCCCTCGACGCCAGCGAGATGCGGAGCCCGAGTTTCCCGGTGTGGTCGAACACCACCGCCCGGCCCCATCGACCGGGGCGGATCGGGGAGCTCCTGGTTCGTCAGCTCGTCGAGCCTGTTCTCTTCGCCGATTCGCTGGCAGACATGGCCGGGGCGGGGATCGACACCTTCGTCCACATCGGGCCGGGCGACGTGACCGCGGGCCTGGCCCGGAGAACCGTCCCCGGTGCGATGGTCCACACCATCTCCCGCGTCGAGGACATCCCCTTGGTGCTGGACGCTCTCGGTACCATGGGCGCACACTGAGGAGACGAGTATGCGTAACGCCGAGATAACCGGGTGGGGCAAGTGCATGCCTCCCAACGTGCTCACCAATCACGACCTGGAGCAGCTCGTCGACACCTCGGACGAGTGGATCACGACCAGGACCGGGATCAAGGAGCGCCGGATCAGCCATGTCGAGGCATCGGAACTGGCCGCGGTGGCCGGACTGCGAGCCCTGGCCGCGGCGGGAAGGACGGTCAACGACGTCGATCTGATCCTGGTCGCCACCTGCTCCGGCGACTCGATCATCCCCTCCACTGCTTCGGTGGTGCAGAAGCGCCTGGAGGCGTGGAACGCGGCGGCCCTCGACCTCAACGCCGCCTGCTCCGGCTTCGTCTACGGGCTGGTGGTGGGGACCAACATGATCCGGGGCGGGACCAACAACACCGTGCTCCTCATCGGGACCGAGAAGCTGCATTTCGTCACCGACTTCACCGACCGCACCACTTGTGTCCTGTTCGGCGACGGGGCAGGAGCGGTCGTGCTCGAGCCGACCGACGAGGCGGTCGGTCTCCTCTCTTCGGAGCTGGGCATGGACGGCTCGGCGGGCCCCATCCTGGCCGTCCCCCGGGACGGCACCCAGGGTGACCGCGGGCCGGTCGACCCCCGGGAGTGCGCCATCGGCATGGAGGGCCCGGAGGTCTTCCGGCGAGCCGTCACCACCATGGGCGACTCGGCGGCCCGCGCCATAAAGGATGCCGGGCTCTCCCTCGACGACATCGACTTGCTCATCCCACATCAGGCCAACGTGCGCATCATCGATGCCACGGCGAGAAGGCTCGGCTTCGACGAGAGCAAGGTGTTCGTGAACATCCATTCCTACGGGAACACCTCGGCGGCGACGATCCCGGTTGCGCTGACCGAGGCACTGGAGCAGGGGCGGATCGCCCCCGGTGACAACATCGCCTTCACCGCCTTCGGTGGAGGTCTCAGTTGGGGCTCTGCGGTCTACCGATGGGGTGAGCGGGTCGAGCCGTTGGGGGAGAGCGATGCCGAGTTGCCGCCCCCGGATCGCACCACCCTGGAGTTGCTCCAACCCAACTTCGACTTCTTCGGCCTGCCCGAAAAGCTCACGTGACGGATCTCGCCGAGGGGAGGGTCGCCCTTGTCACGGGTGGATCCAGGGGGATCGGGCGGGCCATCGCTTCCCGTCTCGCCGGCTCCGGTCACCGGGTCGCGGTCAACTACGCGCGCAATGCCGCCGCCGCCGAGGAGGTGGTGGGATCGATCACCAGGGCCGGCGGCCGGGCCGTGGCCTATGGGGCGGACGTGTCCGACACCGGGCAGGTCGAGGACATGTTCGAGGCGATCGGCAGAGACCTGGGCCCGGTCACGGTGCTGGTGAACAACGCCGGGATCACCAGGGACAACCTGCTGCTTCGGATGAGCCCTGACGACTTCGACCTCGTGATCGCCACCAATCTGAGATCGGTCTATCTGTGCACCCGGCTCGCGATGCGATCGATGCTGAGGGCTCGGTGGGGGAGGGTGCTGTCGATAGCCTCGGTCGCCGGGATCACCGGCAATCCTGGACAGGCCAACTATGCCGCCTCCAAGGCGGGCATCATCGGGTTCTCCAAGGCGGTGGCCAAGGAGGTCGGGTCGCGCGGGATCACGGTCAACGTGGTCGCACCGGGGTTCATCACAACCGACCTCACCGAGGGTCTGGGCCAGAAGGTCAAGGACGAAGCCGAGGGATCGATCGCCCTGGGGCGATTCGGATCCGCCGACGAGGTGGCGGCGGCGGTCGACTTTCTCGCCTCCGAGGCCGCTTCGTACATATCGGGACAGGTATTGGCCGTGGACGGCGGCCTTGCCTTGTAACTTTCCGCCAGCATTCCATTGAAAGGAGGAATAGTGGAGAGAAGTGAAATCGCAGGTCGTCTCAGTGAGGTCCTGGTTTCCGAGCTCGGGCTGGAAGAGTCCAAGATCACCGAGGAGGCGCATTTCGAGGAGGACCTCGACGTGGACAGCCTCGGTGTGGTCGAGCTCTTGATGGCGCTGGAAGACGAGTTCGGGGTGAAGATCCCCGATGAAGAGGCCGAGTCGATCATGACGGTTGGCCAGGCGATCGACGTGGTGCATGGGAAGCTCCGAGGCTGAGTGATGGCACCCGAGCGACGGCGCGTCGCCGTCACCGGGCTCGGGGCTGTCACGCCCC
>DATHUL010000026.1:0-4235 GCA_035462285.1 Acidimicrobiia bacterium | reverse complement strand
TCCTCCGCGTCCGGACCGGGCTCCCGACCGGAGTGGTGGCAACCGGCGAGCTCCGATACTGGGACGAGCTCACCCTCGACGTATACGCCCTCCCCTCCGCCCGGTCGGCGCCCGCGCTGATCTACCTCCACCCGGGATCGTGGATGCGGGGCCGACCCGGCCGCCAGGCCCTCCCCTTGCTCTCTCGGCTGGCGGCTTCAGGCTTGGTCGTGCTCGACATCCGCTACCCGCTCTCCCCCGTTGCCACCTTCCCCGAGCATCTGATCGGGGTCAAGCGGGCCATCGCATGGGCTAAGGGCGAGGGACGGTCCCTCGGGATCGACCCGACGAAAGTGGCGATCGCCGGTGCCTCGTCGGGAGCGCATCTCGCCGCACTGGCCGCTCTCACCTGGGACCATCCCGACCTCCAGCCCGGTTTCGAGGAGTCGGACACCTCTCTGATCGCGTGCGCCCCGCACTACGGGATATACGACCTCCTGGTGCGCAACCCGACCAGATACGACTGGCCCTTCGTGGCGCGGCACGTGATGAAGGCACAGCCGACCCAGGCGCCGGACCTGTACCGGCTCGGGTCGCCCCTCGACCTGGTCCGCCCCGACGCCCCGCCCTTCCTGGTGGTACATGGCAGTCACGACTCGGTGGTCCTTGCCGAAGAGTCGCGGGTCTTCGTCACCGCCCTCCGCCGCGCCGGGGCAGAGGTCGACTTTCACGAGGTGCGGGGCGGGCAACACGGTTTCGACGCCATCGCCTCTCTGCGCACCCGCTCGGTAGGTCGTCTCGTCGCCGACTTCCTCATCGCCGCCGCCAATCCCGACACCGGGTCATCCGCCCCGGCCTCCGGCTCCGAACAAGAGCGGTAAGACCCGACGGTCTGCTGTGGCGGACCGGAGCTGGAAAGGAAAATCGATGAGAAGCAAACTGATTCTGTTGGTCGCCATGACCGCCCTCGTCGCCGCCTGCAGCGGCGAGACCGAATCCACCACCACCACCGAGGCCGCCCAGGCCTCGACCACAACCACCATCGCCAAGGAGATCACGACCACCACCATGGCCGAGTCGACGACGACCGAGGCCATGGAGGAGATGAGCATCGTCGCCACCGCTGAGGCCGCAGGTGATTTCACCACCCTGCTCGCCGCGGTTGAGGCGGCGGGGCTGGTGGAGACCCTCGAAGGCGAGGGCCCCTACACCGTGTTCGCCCCGACCGACGACGCCTTCGCTGCCCTGCCCGAGGGGACGGTCGAAGGGCTGCTCGAGGATCCGGAGGCACTCGGCGACATCCTCCTCTACCACGTGGTTGCGGGAGAGGTGACCTCCGATCAGGTGCTGACACTCGAGTCGGCCACCACTGCTCAGGGCTCCGACGTGTCGATCAGAGTCGAAGGTGACTCGGTCTTCGTCAACGACGCCCAGGTGATCATGACCGACATCCAGGCATCGAACGGCGTGATCCATGTCATCGACGCCGTCCTCCTCCCCCCAGCCGCCTGACTCACCTCCCGATCAGGCGCATCAGGAAGGGGCCCGGTCTCACCGGGCCCCTTCCACGTCTGCGCCGGATCCGTCTCCTACCCTCGTCCCATGCCTGACCAGGACATCGAACAGAGCGAGATCAGGTCACTACTCGGATCCGACCTGACCACCGCGATGAGAACCGGAGACAAGGTGCGAATCCGGGCGATCCGCTCCACAATGACTGCGATAGCCAACGCCGAGGCGGTCGAAGCCCCGACCGGAGCCGAGGGGACCGTTGGATACTCCGATGTCCCACGCCGCCAGGTCGGTAGAGCCCAGATACACGAACTGATCGAAAGCGAGATCGGCGAGCGTGAGACCGCCGCCGCCCAATACCGCGGCGTCGGCCGACCCGCCGACGCCGAGATCCTCGAAGCGGAGATCGGCGTCCTTCGCGTCTACCTGGATCGCGTCTGACCTGCGGAGACGGGAACGGGCTGTTTGAACCGGTCGCCCGGTATCGGCGACCCGGTGCGAACCAGTGCCAGCTGCCAGGTTGGTGAGTAGCCGAGCGCCCACCGGAGACCGGCCACCGCAATCCGCCCCGCCGTGACCGCGCCGGGCCTGACCGTGAGCCCGAGGATGCCGAGGAGACGCTCCGGGACGATGGCCACGGCCGCCTCGAACAGGACCCGGTAGCCGAGTTTCAATCCAGGGTCGAGCGGAGGGTCCTGGAGGAATTCGACCGCGTCCTTCATCTCCGGCGACGGGGCGAGGTCGGGGTGGAGCTCGATCCACCTCGAGATGCCTACCGCGGTGGAGGGCATCGGATCGGACCCCAAGAGGGCGCCGACCCGGGTCTGCTCCAGCACGAACCGATCCTCGTCCGCCGGCGTCAGCCTCTCCCCGCCGTAGGTCCGGTGGGCGACCAGAAACGACTCGGTGAGGGCGTTGTGGACCCATGCCGAGAACCCGGGATCTCCGGCGTCGTAGGGAAGGCCACGACTCGAGGTCCCGAAAACGACACGATGGATGCGCCGCACCTGGGCCACGGCCTGCTCCACCTCGGGCATGGCGCCGTAGGTGGTGGCCGTCACGTACGAGGAGGTTCGGGAGAGCCGACCGAGGGGATCCTCGCGGTAACGGGAGTGGTCGCCCACCCCGGCCACCACCTCGGGGTGAGCCGCCTGTACCAGCAGTCCCCTGATCCCGCCGACGAAGGCCGCAACGTCGCCGATCACCAGCCAGGAGACCGAGCCGGGACCGAGCAGACCCGAGTCGCCCTGGTACTCGAGGCTATTGGCCAGTGGGTACGGGGCGTGGGAGAAGGGAGATGTCGCCGAGGAGATGACCCGCTGCCTGAGCATCTCGACCAACTGGCGCAGCGACCGCTTCGCCCCCCGGTGCAACATCGCCCACGACCGTCTTTCTCCCGTCAAGAGCACCGATGATAGGAAGCGAGCGGGTCAAGCTACTTCTGGACGGCCCCGCCATGTTTCGCCGCCAGGTCGACGGTCGATGTCTGCTCGACGCTGACATATGCCTCAGGGTTGGCGTCGTGGATGAGACGGGTGACTTTGAACACGTCTCTCCTCGGCACGATGCAGAAGGTGACTCGCACCTCACCGGACAGCCCGTCGCCGTTGAGCACGGTGGCGCCGTATCCCTGCCTGCGCAGTAGGGGGGCGACCGGGTCGGTCCCGACCGGTGCGACGATCCGGACCAGCGACTGCCCCAACGCCAGCCATTCCTCCACCTTCGATCCGAGGAACGTGCCGGCGGCGAATCCGAGGGCGAAGGCGACCATCCGGGTCGGGTCCTCGATCCCGCTGAGGACCCGGGTTATAGCGAGGACCCAGATCAGCGCCTCGACGAAGCCGAGCGCCGCCGCCGGGGTCCGCCGGCCCCGCCCCAACAGGACGATGCGGACGGTCGACATCCCGACATCGAGCAGCCGGAGAATGAAGATGATGACCAGGTCCAGCGCGACATTCATCGGCGATCACGGTAGGAGCGGCCAGGCCTCGAACCGGGGAAAGCCGATCTCAAGTCCGAGGTGAGGCCGGGTCGCCCGGAGTCTCGTCCCACGGGCCCCTGAAATGGACCGGACCCGACTCATCCATCTCGATATCGATCTCATCGGACACGACCTGCCGGCTTCGCTCCTCCTCGACGCGATGCTCCGATGCCGGGTTGAGCAAAACCTCCAGCTCAGCCATGGCGTTGGAGAGTGCCACTCCCCTTCCTCTCCTCCCCGGCGCGGACCTCCGGTAGATGATCCAGCCACGACCCTCGGCCCACGATGCGAGGAGGTGGAGAACGGCGAACAAGACGAGAAGCCCGCCGATCCAGATAAACATGTCGGAAGACATCGTCCGTGAAGATATCGGAGCCGCCGGCGAACCCCGTGGACTCAGTCGTTTCGCTGGCTCAGCCGTCGAGCCCGCTCCCGCCTCTGTCCAGTCCGGAGATGATCGAGTGTGCGACGAGGAGCCCGAGCAGGACCATCCACCCCCAAGAAGCCTCGATGATCTCAACGGCCATGTTGTAGTCGGCCTGGAAGTCCACCCCGCCGAGATCGGAGACGGTCCGAACCTCGCCGAAGACACCACCCTGGAAGTTGGCCTGGAGGCCGCGGGCCCCGGCACGGATCCCGCTCCCATCAGGTTCGACACCATCGTCTTCCGGGAGCGGATCGGTGCCCGCCTCTGCCGGGGCGGGAGCGCTGGACCTGACCGGTACGTTGCCATCGCGGGCCGACCCGTTTCCGCCGGGTGTGG
>DATHUL010000025.1:0-1641 GCA_035462285.1 Acidimicrobiia bacterium | reverse complement strand
GAGCCCGACATCGCCCGTCGTCTGGTGCGACGTCACGGCAGCGAGTCCCCGGGTCTGGTCGACACCGCCCGATCTCTCGGGCTCGACCATCGTCTGGTTCCCGACCTGCCCTATCTGGCCGTGGAGGCGTGGTGGGCGGTGCACCAGGAGCAGGCGCTGAGCATCGACGACGTCCTCTCCCGCCGGACCCGGATCGCTCTCGAGGTGAGGGACCACGGCGAGGCCGCCCTCGAGGTGGTGGCCGGGGTGCTGGCCGATGCGCTGGGCTGGGGCGCCGGGGAGCGGGAGCGGGCGATACGGGAGTTTCGTGAATCGGCGGCCAACGAGTACGGAGTGCCCGGGCGGGGGCTGGTCGCCGGGGAGGTGAGGCAATGAGCGCGGATCGGACCGGATCGGTGGCGGTGCAGGGTGTCACCAAGAGCTTCGGCGGCCCGCCCGCGGTCGACAACGTCTCGTTCTCTCTGGAGCCGGCCACCTTCTTCGCCCTGCTCGGGCCCTCCGGATGTGGCAAGACCACCCTGCTGCGGATCATCGCCGGGTTCGAAGAGCCCGATTCGGGCGTGGTCGAGATCGGGGGCACCACGGTGAACGGGATCCCGCCCTACGCCCGACCGGTCAACACCGTCTTCCAGCACTACGCCCTGTTCCCGCACATGGACGTTGCCGCCAACGTCGGTTACGCCCTCCGCCAGCAGCGGCCCCGGATCGAGCCGTCGACGGTGGAGCGAAGAGTCGGCGACGCCCTGGAGATGGTCCGGCTCAACGGCTACGAGAAGAGACGGGTGTGGGAGCTGTCGGGCGGGCAGCAGCAGCGGGTGGCCCTGGCCCGCGCCCTCATCTCCCGGCCCCAGGTGCTGCTCCTCGACGAACCGCTCTCCGCCCTCGACGCCAAGCTGCGCGGGGCGATGCAGACCGAGCTGAAGACACTGCAACGCGAGATCGGGGTCACCTTCGTCTTCGTCACCCACGACCAGACCGAGGCGATGTCGATGGCCGATCGGGTGGCGGTGATGCACGACGGATCGATCCTCCAGGATGCCTCGCCCGAGGAGATCTACGACTCGCCCACCGACAGCTTCGTGGCCGACTTCGTCGGTAAGACCAATCTGTTTCGTGGCCGGCTGATCCGGAGCGGGCCGGACGGGGCCGACGTCCGCTGCTCGTCGGGCCTGACCTTGTTCGGGGCGGTCTCGCCCGAGGTCCATCTCAACGGATCGGCGGTGGCCATCACCGTCCGCCCGGAGCGGATCTCCATCGTCGAGCCGGGAGCTGAGTCTCCGCCGCCGGGAGGGGTCAGCCTCTCCGGGACGGTGATCCACCGCTCCTTCCTCGGCGGTCATCTCAGCTACCGGGTCGACGTCGAGGGGCTGGGCTCGGTGGAGGTCAACGTGCCTCGCTCCGCCCCCGACCGGATCCGGGCCTTTGTCCCCGACGACCGGGTCCTCGTCTCCTGGCCCCGGGAGGCGGCCCGGGTCATCTCTGATTCAGGTTTCACGGCAAGCGAAGAAAACGGAGGGGCCAAAGCCCCGGAGGAAGGAGAGAGAAACGAGCATGAGGAATAACAAGGGAGGAACGGCCCGGCTCTGGACCGTCCTGGTGCTGGTGGCGGGCATGCTGCTCACCGCCTGTGCCCCGGACAGC
>DATHUL010000024.1:0-7143 GCA_035462285.1 Acidimicrobiia bacterium | reverse complement strand
GGATGAGGTTGGGCTGGGAATCGTAGAGCGTGTTGAAGGTGCGCAAGCCCACCGAGATCGGCTGGAGATCGGCCCGGGCGGAGAGATAGATCATCGGCTCGAAGAAGTCGTTCCAGGCAAAGTAGAAGTGGAACAGCGAGACCGCCACGATTGCCGCCTTCATCTGGGGCAGGATCACCGACCAGAGGGTGCGGAAGGGCCCGGCCCCGTCGATGATCGCTGCCTCGTCCAACTCCTTGGGGATGGTGAGGAAGTATTGGCGGAGCAGGAAGACGTTGAATGCGTTGGCGAAAAAGTGGGGCACGATCAGGGGCAGGAAGGTCCCCACCCAGCCGATGCGATAGAAGAGGGCGTATTTGGGAACCAGGGTGGCGAACCCGGGCAGGATGATCGTAGCGATGAGAACGACCATGATCGTCCTGGAGAAGGGGACGTTGAACCGGGACAACCCGTATCCGACCAGGATCGACGAGACGACGGCGCCGAACGTGCCCAATCCGGCGATGATGAGCGTGTTGCGGAGCAGAAGGGGGAACTTCATGTTCTCCCACGCCCTGGGGAAGTTCTGCCACTGCGGGTCGAGCTCGTAGGCGGGCTGGAGGATCCTCCAGTTCCCCTCCCACTGGATCGGGCCTGCCTCCGGGTTGTTCGGGTCTATGAATTGGGACGTCTGCCGCCCCGGCTGCAGCATGGCCAGCTCCATCTCGGACCCGTCCGGCATGGGCACGGTCATCATGTCGAGTTGGCGGTCTTCGTACTCGAACCTGGCCGGCGACATGGGAAGGATCGGCCCGGTGAGGTTGGCCAACTGCTGCTCGGACTTGAGCGAGGTGACGGCCATGTACCCCATCGGCATCAGGAAGACGATGAGGACCAGCGCGGTGAAGGCGGTGACCAGCCAGCCCTCGAAGAGACGTCGTTTCCCTCTCGTCGGATCTCCCGACGACACCGGGGGTCTGCGCAGGTTCTGACCCGGCCGGCTCACGGTGACCGCCATCGGCTCAGGACCTCCCGTACTCGTAGTGGACCCAGTACTTGGCCGACCAGAACAACAGCCCGGTGATGGCGATCGCCGCCACGAACAAGGCCCAGGCCAGGGTGGCGGCATAACCCATGTTGAAGAATTGGAACCCGACCCTGAAGAAGTAGAGGGCATAGAAGTTGGTCGCCCCCCCGGGATCCCCGCTCCCGTTGTAGAGGACGAAGGGGACGACGAAATAGTTGAACAGGCCGATCAGGGCGATGACCAAGTTGTAGAAGATGATCGGCGAGATCAGGGGAAGGGTCACGTGGCGGAATGACTGCCACTCGGAGGCGCCATCGATCTTGGCCGCGTCGTACAGGGTGGACGGGACCGAGTTCATCGAAGCGATGAAGATGATCATGGCGTTGCCCACCCCCCAGAGACCGATGAAGACGAGTGCGGGATAGACGTAGGTCTTGTCCAGGAACCAGCGGGGCCCATCGATCCCTACCAGTTCGAGGATCTTGTTCACCCAGCCGATCTGACTGTTCATCACCCCCCCGAAGATGAGGACGGCGGCGACGAAAGGGATGATCGAGGGCATGAAGAACAGGGCGCGGAAGGTCTCTCGACCCTTCAGGTTCTTCTTGACCAGCAGGTAGGCCAGACCCATGGGGAAGAGCACGGCGACCGGCAAGGCGATCACCCCGAATCTCGCCGTCACCAGCACCGAGGCGCGCACTTCGGGGTCGGAGAAGAGCTTGGCCCAATTGTCGAGACCGATGAACTCGGTGGGCTCGTTGGACACCAGGTTGAAGTCGGTGAACGAGAACCAGAGCGAGGCCATCATCGGGATGGCGTACCAGAGAAGGAAGCCGACGATCCAGGGCATCACGAACCAGAGGCCAGCGCGTCCCCGGCGTTGAGCCAGCGTCTTCTTGGCGGGCAGGAAGGGAGCGGCCGGGTGCTTGGCCGCTCCCTTCCCGGTGATGGCGGGTACTGCCAAGTCCGCTACTCCGCGTTCTCCTCGAATATCGCGGTCAAGTTGGCCTCCAACTCGGGTATCGCGGCATCGAGGTCCAGCCCGGGATCAGTGAGCAACCCGCTCTGGAGCGTGTCCATCGCCTCCTTGTACTGCTCCCAACCAGGGAGGAACTGCTCGTGGCTGGGCACGTCTGCGTACGCCGCGCTGTCCAGCGCCACCTGCCAGTTGACCCCCTGCGGATACCGCTCGTCCAACGAAGCGAAGAAGTCCTCGGTGAGCGTCGAGTCCGCCGGCGCGGCCCCATATGCCGTCAGCAACGGCAGGGCGGCGTCGGTGAGCAGGTAGCTGAGGACGGCGAACGCCTCATCCGGGTGCTTGGTGGAGGCCAGGATGCGGAAGGTGTCCGCGTGCATGTTGGTCGTCACCACACCATTGTTGGATGGCATCACCGCGAGATCGAAGAAGTCTCCGGGTATGTTGTTGGCGTCGTCACGGACACAGCAGGTGTACCAGAGATGGGTGCCGGCCATGGCCACCGCTCCGGACTGGAAGGCGTTGCCGCCCAGGGCGTCCAACTCCTCCTGGCCGGGGGCGAAACCGGTGCCCCACACCGCATCGTGATACCACTTCCACTCGTCCTCCCAGGTCTGCGGCACGTCGGCCGTGCCGTCGTCGGCCATGGGGTAGCCCGCACCCCAGAAGGAGCCCTGCTGGAATAGACGGTCGGTCCATTGCCAGACGAAACCCCACTGGGTGGTGTTGTTCCCGTTGAAGTCCGGGCTGGTGGCGTCGTTGCCATTGGCGTCAACAGCGAGAATGGCGCCGATCTCGGCCACCTTGTTGAAGTCCCAGGTGCCCTCGTACTCGGTTCCTTCGCCGTAGACGGAGATGCCGTCGGGCCCGTACTCCTGTGGCGGGTAGGGCAGACCGGCCTCGTCGAACAACGCCTTGTTGAAGAAGATGAACGATGGGAACGAGGCGAAGGGCAAGCCGGGAAGGGTCCCGTCAGGCTCGCGGAAGTTCTCGATCGTCTCTTCGGGCCAGATCGAGGTATCGAACCCCGTCGACTCCACCAGCGGCTCCAGATCGAGGTAGAGACCGGAGAAGGCATTGGAGCCGTCCCGGCCCACCGGGCCGATGATGTCGGGCGGGTTGTTCGAAGCGATCTGAGTTGCCAGCGTCTCGTAGGCGACATCGTTGTCGACGATCTCGATGACGAGCTCGATCTCGTCCTGCGAGGCGTTGAACTCCTCGACTACGGCGTTCTGGGCTTCGGCCTGCTCCGGCTGACCGCCGGCACCAATGCCCACGAACCACCTAATCTGGGTCCTGTCGCCGGACGGCTCCTCAGCAGTGTCGCCCGACGTCGTTGTTGGTGCTTCCGTACCAACCGTGTCGCCGGTAGTGGTGGTTGTCTCCGAGCCGGTCTCGCCGCCGCACGCAGCGATGACCATCATCAGAGCCACCACTACGGCGACGCTGTTCCATCGTTTCATGGCTTCCCTTCTCCTCCTTTGCCCTCGTGATTTGCGTCGGCAGGGCTATCCCGGCCGACGGGTCCGCCCCGAGGACGGGGCGTGACCTCCGTTTCTTCATTGCAGAGAACCTCCAACGGTCGATTGGCGGATGACCAACTCGGTGGGAAGAAGAACCCGCTGTGGGGTGTGGGGGCTGTCGAGCAGCCCGAACAGGGCTCGAGCCGCCTCGCTGCCGTGGGCATGGACCCCCTGGCGGATGGTGGTGAGCGGGGGGTCGAGCTCGGAGGCGAAGTCGAGGTCGTCGAAACCGGCCAGGGCCACGTCGCCGGGAACAGCCAGCCCGCGAGACTTGACCTCCTCGAGGGCACCGGAGGCGGTGGCGTCGTTGGCGGCGAAGATGGCGTCGACACCGGCGTCGAGCAAGCGGCGGGCGGCCTCCATGCCGGAGGGGCTGTTGAAATCCCCTTCTGCAACCAGGCCGTCGGTGCTCAGCTTGGCCCGGCGCATCGCCTTCAGATAGCCCTGGAGACGGTCCTCTGCGGCGACGGTGCCACGTCGGCCGGTGATGTGACCGATGCGCTTCCGGCCGATGTCGATCAGATGACGTGTGACCGTGTCGGCGGCATGGACGTTGTCTACGTCGACATAACTCGCCTCCAGGTCGGTGCGTCTGTGCCCGATCAGGACCGTGGGCAGATCCGAGACGAGGAGCCCGTCGACCAAGGGGTCTTCCAGCATGTCTGCCGTCACCACCACCCCGTCGAGAAGCCCCATGCCCAGGATCCGGTCGAGCGTCTCCTCTTTGCTCCGGTTACCCAGCCAGAGCATCATCCCCGCCGCCTTCTCGGCGAGCACATCGGTCAAGCCATGGAGGAGGGTGGCGAAGTAAGGGTCCTCGAAGAGGAGCGGCGGGTCGACATGCATGACCACCCCGATCACGCCGGTACGTCCCTTGGCCAGGGAACGGGCGGCCAGGTTGGGGCGGTAGTCGTGGCTCTCCAGGACCTGGAGCACCTTGAGACGGGTCTGCTCGGAAACGGGGCCACCATTGATCACCCGAGAGACCGTGGCGCGGGAGACACCGCTCAGCTGGGCAAGATCGTCGAGGGTCCTCGCCATCTCCCGGTCGCCTCCTCCTCAAGGTGTTGAGAGCGCTCTCAACAATATGCGTCGAGATCAGGTGGTGTCAACCAATACCGGAGTCTTGTGTAGAGGATTCTGGAAAGCGCTTTCAAGCCCAGGTCCCTTCTGACCAGGCTTCGATGGGGCCGGATCACCAGGTCTGGTAGAGCCGTCGGGCGTGACCGGCCGGGTCGAGGTAGTACTGCTCCGGGGTCAGGTCGAGGGCGAGGGCCCTGACCGCATCGCCGATCACGGGGTTGGTGGCGGCGAACCGCCGCAGCGTCTCGGTGTGCGGTTTGAGACTCCCATCGGGACGGACCAGGCCGAAGTGTCGCTCGTGCCGGGCGCCTCCGTCGTCGCAGGGGGGCCGATCCCACAAGTCGGGGGCGTAGTCGGCGAAGCACCAGAGGAAGGCACCGGTGGAGCCGACCTCGACCAGACGGGGCAGGACCTCCGCCACATAGTCTGCAAGCGCCTCTTCCCCCGCCATGAACTGCTCACGGGGCTCCCCGTAGGCGGTCCAGGCCCAGGTCGTCGAGGCGGCGGTGTCGGGCGAGGTGCAGCCGCCCCACTCCTCGGCGAGACAGGGCATCCCGCTGAGGGCGGTGACCAATGCACAGAGATAGGGGACGAAGTCGGGGTCGAGCGGATCCTTCGCCCAGTCGACGTACATCGGGTAGCCGTGCATCACGGCGACGTCGCTCTCGGCGAAGACCTCGTTCACCCTCAGCCCGTTGTCGGCGAACAGACTGGCGGTGTGGAGCCCGGTGGTGACCGGGTGCATCGGATCGATGTCTCTGATCCGCCCGGTCATCTCCCCGACCCAGGCCCGGCCGGCGGCCGGGTTGTCGGGATGGGCGAACAGATCGGGCTCGTTGCCCAGGTTCCACAGCCACACGGCGGGATGATCCCGGTACTCCCCCACCACCGTGTCGAGGAGGAGCCTCTCGGCGTCGAGCGCCACCGGGTCGTGGAACATGTTGCGTTAGCTGCTCTCCACCACGACGCCGCCGCTCACCAACTGACGCACGTTCGGCGAGGGATGGGCGACGGCGTTGCGGTCGAGAAGCCAGCCCGGCGACCAGTTCGGCCCGCTCATGTGACCGGTGAAGAAGGTGATGTCGAGACCGAGCCCTCGCTCGGAGGCGGCATCGAGGACGGTCCCCAGGTCACCGAGCCGGTCGGCGGAAACCTGGTCCGGCGAGGGCTGCCAGTCGTCCCAGAGCAGGAAGATTCGAACCACCGACATCCCCAGCGAGGCGATGATGTCGAACTCCTCCGCCACCTCGCCCCGGTCGAAGTCCGACCACCAGTACATCGCCTTGCGCCGGGGCCAGTAGTTGACCCCGAGCGGGAAAGGGTCTCCGGCCGGGCTCATCGCCGGCCCCATGCGCTCATGTTGCCCCGATCGCGGCCAGCACCCGCTCCACCGAGTCGCTCTCGGAGAGATCCCCGGTGTCGACCACCAGGTCGGCGGCCTGTTCGAACAAGGGAGTTCGACGCTCCAGGTGCTCGGCGCTGCCAACCGCCCGTCTGTGGTCTCCCCGGGCCGATCTCTCGGCCAGGAGCTCGGGGTCGGCGGTCACCCAGACACAGTAGGTCTCCTCCAGCGCAGCCCGCACCGCCGGGTCTTCGATCACCGAAGCCGCCGCCGCCACAACCACCGGTGTCGCGTTGCCCAGCGTCTCATGGAGCACGTCGGCCTCGAGACGGTGCAACACCTCGACACCTTCGGCTTCCGCGATCTCCCGGCCGTTGCGTCCGGTGCGCTCCCTGATCGAATGGTCGGAGTCGAAGAACGGTCGTCGCAATGCTCGGGCCAGCTCCCGGGCCAACGTGGTCTTGCCCGAGCCCATCGCCCCGACGATCACGATGTGACTCTCCACCCCGGTCGGGATCTCAGCCCCGGGCAAGGGCGCTCTCGATCCAGCGGGCCAGGGTCTCTTCGGCGTCGACCGAGGCGCCATCGACGATGACCCAGCCCGGGACCGGGAGGTCGGCGAAGAGGAGGGGTCGGACACCTTCGCCGGCAAGCGTGGCCTGCCAGTGGTCCCGCCCCACGTGGAGACAGAGATCCTCCCCTACTACCGCCACCACTAGGCGACCGTCGAGGAAGTAGCCGTCGCCGTCGAGGACACGGCCCTCGGTGAGCTCACCCCGACCCTGTAGATGGGTCGAGATGCCTTCGATGAGTGCGACACGATCCACGCCCGCAATCTAGGTCGTCCCGCCCGCTGCGTCTCAACCGGTGGCCGGGGCCTCGCCGACCTCGACGCGAACCGGCTCCCGTGGTGGGCCCGTAGCCGAGATCACCCAGAACGACCCCTGTTGTCCCGGCCAGTCGTCGAGGATCCCGGCGGCGACCGGACTGCCGGTGTTGGCGTGGTGTGCCTCGACCAGGGCACGAATGTCGCCCAGGTCGGCGTCGGAGGGTCGACGGGCAGAGGGCGCGGTGTCGGCCAGCATCGCCTTCAAGCTCAGGTCGGGATCCCAGACGTAGGCCACCCCACCGGTCATACCGGCGGCGAAATTGCGCCCGACGTTGCTGATCACCAGCACCTTTCCCCCGGTCATGTACTCACAGCCGTGATCGG
>DATHUL010000023.1:0-15266 GCA_035462285.1 Acidimicrobiia bacterium | reverse complement strand
CCGACTGCGACTCCGTACAGACCTCCGACCAGGCGTCCGTCGATGTCCCACACCTCCACCGAATGGGCCCAGCCGAGACGGTGGAGCTGCACATAGGCTTCTACGAAGTCCTCGGTGATCCATGGGTCCCGCCGCCTCGAGTCGGCACAGCCCCGGATCACCCCTTCGAAATCGGCGTCGACCGACATCTGGAAGCGGCGGGTCGACTGACGGAGTGAACGGCTGATGCGCAGGCCGCGCAGCGGGAGGATCGCCCGCTCCACCGGGGACCACCAGCCGAGATGACCGTCGGGGAGCCGCATCGGGAACAGACCCTTGCGATAGCCCTGGAGCAGGGTTCCCGGCTCGAGGTCTGCTCCGACCGCGACCACGTCCCCGTCCCCGGGCTTGGCGTCGGGCAGCTCGAACCTGGATGGCATCGGTTCTATCGGCACCCCCCGATTGTGTCAGAGCCGGGGAGCCGATGTCCTTAGGCTGGACCGATGCGCGCCGTGATCTGTGACAGCTTCGACGGGATCGACGCCCTGCGCGTCGGTGAGATGCCCGAGCCGGGGCCGATCCCGGGCACCGCCCTGGTCGAGGTGAGGGCGGCCTCGGTCAACTTCGCCGACACCCTGATGGTGTCGGGGCGCTACCAGATGAAACCGGAGTTCCCCTTCTCCCCCGGGCTCGAGTTCGCCGGTGTCCTGGAGAGCGCCGACCAGGTCGAGGGGCTGGTAGCGGGAGACCGGGTGTGCGGCTTCGTCGGGATGGGGGCCATGGCCGAGCGGGTGGTCGCCTTCCCCGGATCGTTGATGAAGCTGCCCGAGGGAATCGGCTTCGAGGAGGGCGCCTGCATCCCGGTGGCCTACGGCACCTCCTATCACGCCCTGGTCGATCGGGGCCGCCTCCAGCCGGGTGAGACCCTGCTGGTGCTCGGCGCGGCGGGCGGGGTGGGGATGGCGGCAGTCGAGATCGGGAAGCTGCTCGGAGCGAACGTGATCGCCGCCGTCTCCTCCGAGGAGAAGGCGGCGGCGGCGAGGAGCGCCGGTGCCGACGAGCTGATCCGATACGACCAGACCCCGCTCCGGGACGGGATCGCCGCGGTCACCTCGGGAGAGGGAGTCGACGTGGTCTACGACCCGGTAGGTGGTGAGCAGAGCGAGCTCGCCCTCCGCTCGACGAAATGGGACGGCAGGTTGCTGGTGATCGGGTTCGCCTCGGGAGAGATCCCCTCGATCCCGCTCAACCTCAGTCTGGTCAAGGGCAACTCGGTGATCGGAGTGTTCTGGGGCCGGTTCAACATCGAGGAGCCGGAGCGGAGCGAGGCCAACAACCAGGTGATCATGGACTGGGCGGCCGAGGGGAGGTTGCACCCGGTGGTACAACGTGCCTTCCCGCTCGACCAGGCGGCGCAGGCCCTGCGCTGGGTGGCGGAGCGGAAGGTGATCGGGCGGGTGGTCATCACCCCATGACCGACTTCGCGGTGATCGGTGGCGGGATCGCCGGTGTCGCCGCCGCCGCCCATCTCGCCCCGCACGGGTCGGTGATCCTGCTCGAGATGGAGACGTCTCTCGCCTATCACACCACGGGTCGCTCCGCCGCCCTGTTCGTGGTCAACTACGGGGGGGAGGGCTCCCGCCCCCTGGCCCAGGCCAGTCGCCGATTCCTCGAGGACCCACCGGAGGGATCCACCGATGGCTCCCTCCTCTCCGACCGGGGCGCCCTATGGGTGGCCGACGAGCCCCAACTCGAGCACCTGCACCAGATCGCCGAGGAAGGGGCCCGATCCGGTGCCGGCTCGGTCTTGGTCGGACCGGAGGAAGTGCTTCTCATGGTCCCCCGGTTGCGCCCGGAACGGATCGGAGGCGGCCTCTACGAGCCCAGCGCGCGCGACCTAGACGTCGCCGCCCTCCATCAGGCCTTCGTCCGCATCGCCCGCCGCCACCGGGCCGAGATCCGTCTCTCCTCGCCGGTGACAGGTCTGGCTCGGCACAGGCGGGGATGGCGGGTGTCCACACCCGAGGGAACGTTCGACTGCTCCGCGGTGGTCAACGCCGCCGGCGCCTGGGGCGATCAGGTCGCGGTCCTGGCCGGGGTGGAGCCGATCGGTCTCCAGCCGATGCGGCGCACCGCCTTCATGGTCCCCGGGGACCACGCCTTCGCCGGTTGGCCGATGGTGGTCGACGTGGATCACCGCTTCTACTTCCGGCCCGACGGCGTCCAGCTCCTCTGCTCCCTGGCCGAGGAGACACCGGCCGACCCGGGCGACGCCCGAGCCGAGATGGAGGATGTCGCACTCGCCATCGACCGGATCAACCAGGCCACAACTCTCGACATCCGAACGGTCAACTCGCAATGGGCCGGGCTGCGCACCTTCGCCCCCGACCGGGACCTGGTCATCGGCGAGGAACCGGGTGCGCCCGGCTTCTTCTGGCTGGTGGGGCAGGGCGGGACCGGGATCATGACCTCCCCCGCCTACGGCGCCTTGGTGGCCAGCCAGGTGGTAGGGGCAGCGATGCCCGATGACCTGGCCCAGGCCGGTGTCGACCCGGCCCGGACCTCGCCGGCCCGGTTCAGGCAGAGCCCGGCCGGTTGATCACGCCGGGGGGTTGGCCTGCGGGCCCTTTCTCTCCAGCCACGCCGCCAGTGGGGTCGACATACGGGCGGTGCGACTTCCCCAGTCGTAGACGACCGCGGTGCGGGCGAGAAGGTCGTGCCAGGCGCGCCGCTCCCGACCGAATACCACTCCGAACAAACCCAAGCCCAGGACGAAGCTGAGCGGATAGGTGAGTGCGCGCAGGAAAGCCTGACGGCTGTGGAGGGCGACGGAACCATCGGCACCGACCACCCGGACTCCCATGACCGTCTTCCCCAACGTCTTGCCGAAAACGGCCACCGAGAGCCAGAGGTAGAGAAACGCCCAGAGGACGTATCCGAACACGTACCAGAGTCCATCGCCCACTTCGACCCGGTCCGCAGTGATCAGCTCGAGGAGATAGGTGGCTCCGGCCACGATCAGGGTGAAACCGGTGGTGACGATCAGGCTGTCCAGGATGAAGGCGAGGAGTCGGGTCACCGGACCGGCATACCGGCCGGTGCGCAACTCGTGGTCTCCCCCGCGCTCCTCGACCCAATGGACCAACGCCCCCGGACCGGCGGGGAACCGACTGGGGTCGCGCCCGACCAGACGGTTCAATCCGCGAAAGGCGATCTCGTCTATCCCCATGATCGGCCTCCGGAACAGGTCGAGCGCCGAACCGGTGAGATGGCTGGTGCTCTCGGCCACGATCTCGGGGATCCCGGCCCGGTCTACCAGGGCCCTAACGTCGACCCGCTCCATCAAGGCGTCGAGGTCGGCTCTCTCCAGCAGGGCATCGATGTCGACCCGCCCGATCAGCCGCTCAACGTCGACCCGGTCGAGCAATGCATTGACGTCGACCCGGTCGAGAAGGGCGTTGACGTCGACATGTTCCAGCACCATGTCCGGGTCGACCACGCCGAGGACCCGCTCACTCGCCCCCCGGGCGGCCCGCCGCAGGAAACCCCTCCTCCCGGTGCCCTCGTCGCCGGACAACGACCCTGTGCTCACCGAGGAGAAGCTAGTGGACCAACGACTGATCCCCTGGTTGGAGAGTCACCTGGTCAGCCGGTGACCGCCCCGTTCTCGGCGGAGCCGACCAGGCGGGCATACTTGGCCAGGGCCCCGGTCTGGTAGCGGGGCGGGTGTGGAGCCCAGTGCGCGCTCCGCTCCTCCAGCACCGACTCGTCGACGAGCACATCCAGCGTCCGGGCCGGGACGTTCACCCTGACCCGGTCTCCCTCCTCGACCAGGGCGAGCGGGCCGCCCACCTCGGACTCCGGCGCCACGTGACCGATGCAGAGCCCGGTCGTCCCCCCGGAGAAGCGCCCGTCGGTCACCAGGAGAACCTCCTTGCCCAGACCGGCCCCTTTGATGGCAGCGGTTATCTGCAGCATCTCTCTCATCCCGGGCCCGCCCTTTGGCCCCTCGGTCCTGATCACGACCACGTCGCCGGCCTTGATCTGATGGGCGAAAAGCGCCTCGATCGCCCCTTGCTCGCCGTCGAAGACCCGGGCCGGGCCCTCGAACACGTCGAGATCGATCCCGGCCACCTTGACCACCGCCCCTCCCGGGGCCATGTTGCCGCGAAGGACGGCGATCCCGCCTTCCCCGGCCAGGGGCCGCGATGGCGGTGCGATCACATCCTGGCCTTCGTCGAAGCTCACGTCGGCGAGGTTCTCGGCCATGGTCCGCCCGGTCACGGTCAGCGCCTCGCCGTGGAGCAGACCCTCGTCGAGAAGAGCGCGCAGGACGATCGGGACTCCGCCCACCCGGTCGAGGTCGACCATGTGGTACTTGCCGAACGGCTTGAGATCGCCGAGATGGGGAGTGCGCCGGGAGATCATGTCGAAGTCCTCCAACTCGAGCCCGACGCCCGCCTCGTGGGCGATGGCGAGAAGATGGAGGAATGCGTTGGTGGAGCCACCAAGGGCCATCACCGTGGTGATGGCGTTCTCGAAGGCGGGGCGGGTCATGATGTCCCTCGGCGTCACTTCGTCCTCGAGCAACCTCATCACCGCCTCGCCCGACCGCTCGGCATATCCGGCGAGACGGGGATCGACCGCAGGCACCGTCGCCGAGCCGGGGAGGGACATACCTATCGCCTCACCGACCGAAGCCATCGTGTTGGCGGTGAACATCCCGGCACACGAGCCGACACCGGGGCATGCGGCCCGTTCGATCTCGAGCAGCTCCTCGATGCTGATCCGGCCCTCCGACTCTGCCCCGATGCCCTCGAAGACGTCGACGATCGAGATGTCCCGCCCGGCGTAGTGACCGGGCAGGCTGGAGCCCCCGTAGAGGAAGACGGCGGGGAGATCGAGGCGGGCCGCAGCCATCAGCATCCCGGGGAGCGACTTGTCGCAGCCGGCGATGGCGACCAAGGCGTCGAACCGCTCGGCGTGCATCACCAACTCGACCGAGTCGGCGATCACCTCCCGCGACACCAGCGAGGCCCGCATCCCCTCGTGACCCATCGAGATCCCGTCGGAGACCGCGATGGTGGAGAAGACCAGTCCCACTCCCCCGCTGGCCACCACCCCGGCCTTGGCATGCCGGGACAGCTCGGGTCCGGTCAGGTTGCACGGGGTCACCTCGTTGCCGGCGGAGACCACGCCTACCTGTGACTTGGCGAAGTCGTCTTCAGTCAACCCGACCGCGCGCAGCATCGCCCTGGCCCCGGCCTTGGCCGGCCCGTCGGTCACCTCGCGAGATCTCATCTTGTGTGTCATGGGCCAGGCATCCTATGACGCCGAGTTTTTCCTGAGGCCGAAACCGACCACAATCTGCCCATGGCAACGATCTACTACGACGCGGACAGCGACCCGGACCTGATACGAGCGAAGAAGGTCGCCGTCATCGGGTATGGGAGCCAGGGACATGCCCACGCCCTCAACCTGAAGGAGTCGGGGGTCGACGTCGTCGTCGGCTTGCGCCAAGGCTCGTCGAGCTGGGCCGAGGCGGAGGCGGAGGGGCTCCGGGTGATGACCCCGGACCAGGCGGCCGAGTGGGCAGACACCATCATGATGCTGGTCCCCGACCAGGTGATGGGGGTCATCTACGCCGAGTCGGTTGAGAAGAACCTCGACGCGGGCGACACCCTCCTCTTCGCCCACGGGTTCAACATCCACTTCGGTGAGATCGTGCCCCCCGAGGACGTCGACGTCGCCATGATCGCCCCCAAAGGGCCGGGCCACCTGGTGCGGCGGACCTACCAGCAAGGGTCGGGCGTCCCCTGTCTCCTCGCCGTCCATCAGGACCCGTCCGGGAACGCGCGCGCCCTCGCCCTCTCCTATGCGTCGGCGATCGGCGGTGGGCGTGCCGGCATCCTGGAGACCACTTTCAAGGAGGAGACCGAGACCGACCTGTTCGGTGAGCAGGTCATCCTGTGCGGAGGGATCTCCGAGTTGATCAAGGCCTCGTTCGAGACGCTGGTCGAGGCGGGGTACCAGCCCGAATCGGCCTACTTCGAGACCCTTCACGAGCTGAAGCTGATCGTCGATCTCCTCTACGAAGGAGGGCTCTCCTGGATGCGCTACTCGGTGTCGGACACCGCCGAGTACGGGGACTACACCCGGGGCTCGCGCATCGTCACCGACGACACCCGCCAGGCGATGAAGGACGCCCTGGCCGAGATCCAGTCGGGCGCCTTCGCCAACGAGTGGATGGCCCAGGCCCGGGAGGGAGCACCGTTCCTCTACGAGCAGCGGGCGGCGAATCGGGCTCACCAGATCGAGGACGTCGGCCGGGATCTGCGCAAGATGATGCCCTTCCTCGATCCCAAGACCGCTCCCTAGGCATTTGCCGATCGCCTGGGGCCGGTCTCACCCGGTGCGGGTGAGCTCGTCTTCGATCCAGCGGTCGATCTCGGCCCAGACGTCGTAGAGCCATCTCTCCTGCTCCTCCCGCGGTGGGATCAGCTCGGCCGGGTAGTGCCATACCTTCACCTCGACATCGGTGTCCATGGGCATGGCCCGCCATATGTCGGCCGCGGTCATGAAGGCCTCGAGACCGGCGTGGCCGACGAAGAACACGTCGGAGGGCTCGGGTGCGGCTGCGAGGGCGGTGATGACCCCGACAGAGCGGGGAGGGAGGGTCCGCTTCAGGTCCTCGGCCCGTTCGGCCAGATCGGGGCGTCCGATCTCACGTAGTTTCTGGATCGCCCGTGCCCGCCTCCCGGGCGTGTAGTTGGCCCCCTCGGGGAAGATGACGGTGGCGTCGTCGGAGTCCATTCCCCGGGCCAGGTCGGCGATCGCCGATACCAGGGCATCACCCCCCTTGCGCCCCACCGGGACAAAGGCGGCAGGCAGCCGGTTGAGGATCACGTCGACGGCCGGGTCCCATTGCAGGAACTCCTTGAGAACGATGCGGGGGTCACGCCGGTACCCATTGACCAGCCCGTCCATCAAGAGGAACGAGTCACCCGGTCCCGCATGGCGGGAGAAGACCAGTATCGGTCTGGACCGCCCCTCCGTCGACGTCGAGGGCCGCTCGCCGTTCTCGACCACTCGAAGCCTGAAGGTGATCTCGGCCGACCTGACCACGGTGCGGAGCATCGACCCGAGAAGCCGATAGTGGGTCTCGACGAAGACCGGCGACCCGATCTTCCATCCGAATCCGGAGACAATCCAGAGCAGGAACATCAAGGTGAGACCGACGGCTTCAACCAGCAGATAGAGAAAGAGGAACCAGGCAAGTCGAAGGATGCGCCAGTTCCCGGGCACGTAGCGGGAGACGAAGGCCGCCACCACGAGCCAAACCGGGAGCGAGACCACCGCCATGGTAACGAGGAGGACGAGGGCGGGGTCGATGAGGAGACGACGCAGCCATCTCGGCGGCAGTCTCACGCCCGCTTCTCCTCCAGATATGCCAGTGAGGCGGCGTAGGCGCCGTCGATCAACTGGTTGGTCGACCCGACGTCACGCCACCTCAGCTGCCGGGCATCGTCGAAGGCGACCGGGTTGCCCGATGGGAGGAGATGAAGCTCGATCCCGCCGGGCAGGTTCTCCACCGCAGTGGTGAAGCGATGACGCCGGGCGATCTCGAACGAGATCAGCGCCGCTTCGTGGAGCCGCTTTGGTGGCCGGAGCTGGGACTCGATCCGACCCACCTGAAGCACGTAGATCCTGTTCGCACCGAGGTCGACGGCCCGGGCAAGCGGAACGGAGTTGACCAGCCCGCCGTCGTAGAAGTGCTCTCCCCCGATCTCGACCGGTGGGAACAGGGCGGGCACCGCCGAAGAGGCGAGCAAAGCATCGATGAGCGGCCCCTTGGTGAACCATTGCTCGGCGGCCCGCTCGATCGAGGCAGCCACGCATTGGAATGGCAGCGTCAGTTCCTCGATGAGACGATCGGCGCTGTGGACTCGCTCGAGGAGGGCACGGAGCTCCGAGGTCTCGTGCAGGGCCGGTCTCAACGCGGCCACGTTCCGCAACCGGTCCATCCGCCGACCTTGAAGGATGCCGGTCGAGGCGATCTCGGCCCAGAGCCGGGTCAGGCTCTCCACTCCCTCCGCCCCGGGGCGGTCGGCCACGACCGAGCCGTTGAAGGCGCCGATCGATGTCCCCAGGATCAGGTCGGGGGTGACCCCCGCCCGGTCTAGGGCGCGCAGCATCCCCACCTCCACCGCCCCCCAGCGCCCCCCACCTCCGAGCACGAAGGCGGTGGTCACGGCAACGCAGCACGCAGAACGCAGAACGTGTTACGCCTCTTCCTCGATGTACCACTCGGTGAAGTCGGTGCACCGCCCTTCGGCATCGAACTTGATCACGAACAGATTGCGATAACTGGCCGGGGGCTCGAAGTACCGGGTGGTCCCGGTGATCACCGCCATGTCCTCGGTCTCGGTGAGCGGTTTCCACTCGAAGTCCCAGTTGTCGGGATCGTCGCCGATCTCCTGCCACCAGGCGATGATCTCGGCATGCCCGTGTCGCTCCCCATCGGCGGTCTGCGGGTCGTAAACGGCATCCGGCGAGAACAGGGCGGCAATATCGTAGGGGTCGTTCGAGGTCCATGCCTCGACGTAGGCGTCCATCCAGTCGTCCAGGCGCTCGCTCATGCTCAGCCCAAGGTACCCGTCGTCACCAGCCGGCGATACCACTCGAAGCTCCGTTTCGGAGTTCTGTCCAGAGTCGTCTCGTCGACCCAGATCAGACCGAAGCGCTGCCCGAAGCCCTCGAGCCATTCGACGTTGTCCATGAGACTCCAGACGAAATAGCCGTCGACCGGGACACCGAGGCCCCTGGCGGCGGCCACCGCTCCGACATGGGAGGCGAGATAGTCGATGCGTCTCTGGTCGTCGATCACACCGTGCTGGTCCGGTCCATCGGAGTAACTGGCGCCGTTCTCGCTGACCAGGATCGATGACGGCCCGTAGGTCGTCGACAGGTGGCGCAGATAGCGGGCCAGGCCTTCGGGATCGACCCGCCAGCCCATTTCGGTGAAACCGGGCGGGGGCTCGGGGCCCGGTTCCCTCTCCGGCCGGTCGATCTCCTCCCCACCAGCCCCTACGGTCACGGAGGTGTAGTAGTTCACGCCGAGGAAGTCGATGGGCGTGGCGATGATCCTCATGTCGTCGGTGGCGATCAGGCCCGGGTCGACCCGGTTCCGGTCCACATAGGTGGCCATGATGTCGTCGGGGTAGCCGAGCCCGAACACCGGATCGAAGAACCAGCGGTTGCGAAACCCGTCGAAGTGGCGGGCCGCGTCCCGATCTTGCTCCGAGTCCGATGCGGCTTCGACCGGTCGGCAGTCGAGGGCGATACCGACCTTGGCGTCATCCACCACATTGCGGATCTCCGCGGTGGCCAGCCCGTGTGAGACCAACAGGTGATGGCCCACCGTGACCGCCGTTCGCCAGTCCTGGATCCCGGGCGGGAAGATGCCGTCTCGATGGCCGAGCATGGCGGCCACCCACGGCTCGTTCTGGGTGACCCATCGGCCGGTCTCCGCACCGAGGGCCCCGGCGACGACGCGGGCATATCGGGCGAAGGCGCCGACGGTGGCCCGGGATGCCCAGCCGCCCTTGTCCTGGAGAGCCTGGGGCAGGTCCCAGTGATAGAGCGTGACCACCGGAGCGATGCCGCGATCCCTCAGCCCGGCGACGAGACGCCGGTAGAAGTCGAGACCTGCCTGGTTCACCCAATCGTCTCCGTCGGGGATCACCCGGGGCCAGGACACGGAGAACCGATAGGCGTTCACCCCCAGCGCGGCGAGCAGGTCGAGATCCTGTTCCCACCGATGGAAGTGATCGCAGGCGACGTCCCCCGGATGACGCAGCCTGCCCTGGTCGGAGAACCGGTCCCAGATGGAGTCGGCTTTCCCCTCCTCATTGCGCCCACCCTCGATCTGATAGGCGGAGGTGGCGGCACCCCAGATGAAGTCGGCGGGAAAGGTGGCGGGGGACACCGCACCTGACCCGCTCATGTCGCCCCTCGGAAGGTCGGTCAGATGCCGGCCGCGACCTTCTTCTCCGACCCGACCCGCGCTCCGGTCGCCGGGTCGAAGAAGTGGAGCTTGGCGCAGTCGACGATCAGATCGATCTGGTCGCCTCGCGTCACCCTGGCGTCCGGGCTGACCCGGGCGATCCAGTTGGTGGTCTCACCCAGCGACGACGCATCCTGGCCGGTGTCGGCGAGAAGCTCTTCGATGTCGGGGGTCACCACCGGTGGGCGGTCCACGGTGAAGTGGACATAGGTCTCGGCCCCGAGCATCTCGGTCACCTCGACCTGAGCGGTGATGGTCCGGTCGGGGTCCGGACCCTTGACCGATGCCGCCTCCAGCGAGTTGGGTCGGATCCCGACGACGAGCTCCTCGTTCATCCTGTTCTCGAGGCCGGGATGGGAGGCGAGAGCGCGGGCATCGACCTTGAGGTCGCCCACGGGGGTCTTGAGCCACACTTCGTCGCCCCGATTCTCGAGACGGCCGTAGGCCAGGTTCATCGCCGGGCTGCCGATGAATCCGGCGACGAAGAGGTTGTCCGGGTTGTCGAACAACTCGGTGGGCGCTCCTACCTGCTGCAAGTTCCATGGTCGTCCTGCCGATACCGGCCGCAACACGGCAACCCGATCCCCGAGGGTCATCGCCTCCACCTGGTCGTGGGTCACGTAAACAGTGGTGGTCTCGAGCCGACCATGGAGACGCTCCAGCTCGGCCCGCATCTGCACCCTCAACTTGGCGTCCAGGTTGGAGAGGGGCTCGTCCATGAGGAAGGCGGCGGGCTCGCGGACTATGGCGCGACCCATGGCGACACGCTGTCGCTGGCCCCCGGAGAGCGCCTTCGGCTTCCGCTGCAGATACTCCCGGATCTCGAGAGTGTCGGCTGCCTCGTTCACCCGGCGCTGGATCTCTTCCTTGGAGAACTTGCGCAGCTTCAGACCGAAAGCCATGTTGTCGAAGACGGACATGTGGGGGTAGAGGGCGTAATTCTGGAACACCATGGCGATGTCGCGGTCTTTGGGGGCGACATCGTTGACCACCCGGTCCCCGATCCTCATCGTGCCCTCGGTGATGTCCTCCAAACCGGCGATCATCCGGAGCACGGTCGACTTGCCGCACCCGGAGGGCCCGACCAGCACCAGGAACTCGCCGTCATGGATCTCGAGGTCGAGGTTCCCGACCGCCCGGGTTCCATCTTCGTAGATCTTGCCCAGACCTTCCATGGTGATGGCAGCCATCTCACCTTCTCCCTTGTATCGCGTGGCCGAGGCCCAGAACCTAGCGGAAAAACGCGTGGTCCGTGTCGGATGTCCCGGCTCTCCCGACCCCTGATGGCACGCGCGCCGTCTCTATTCCGATATGGTTGACGGCTCGGGCGTCGTGGCTCGCCGCGCCGCCCCGTCCAACGGAGGAGACGATATGAAACGACTCAGCAGGCTATTTGCCTTGCTCACAGTGCTTGCACTGGTGATCGCCGCATGTGGCGACGACGGAGGGGACGGAGGAGACGACGGTGCGACCACCACCGCAGATGGCGGCGGTGACGCGCAGGACTTCACCGATGTCGATGTCTCGGGAACCGAGACATCGGTGTGGGGCGCCCCTACCGGTGATGAAGGCGCCTCCTTGCAGGCGACGTTCGACATCTACGGTGAGGCGGAGGATGCCACCGTCACCTGGCTTGGGAGCGACTCGTTCGAACAGGACCTGAGGATCGCGGTGGACGGTGGTTCGCCACCCGACATCGCCATCACCCCTCAGCCCGGTTCGATCTGTGAGTTCGCCGACGCCGGGGAACTGGCATCGCTCGAGGACATGGGCTTCGACATCGCCGCGCTGGAAGCGGCGCACGGTGCCTACTTCATCGGGCTCGGCGAGTGTGAGGACGGCAATCACTATGCCATCCCCACCAACGCCAACTACAAGAGCATCATCTGGTACAACAAGCCCGCCTTCGACGAGGCCGGCTACACCATCCCGGAGACATGGGACGACCTCGTCTCGCTCTCCCAGGAGATCGCCGACACCGGTGTGACCCCGTGGTGTATCGGCATCGGCAGCGAGGCGGCCACCGGATGGCCCGGTACCGACTGGATCGAGGACATCATGGTCCGCACCGCCGGTGTAGACGTCTACAACCAGTGGGCGAATCATGAGATCCCGTTCAACGACCCGGCAGTGCAGACCGCGTTCGACACTCTCGCCGAGATCTGGATGGTCGACGGGTATGTGCTCGGTGGGCTCGACGGTGTCTCTGCCATCGACTTCCGGGATGCCCCGGACCCGATGTTCAACGAGCCACCGAGCTGTCTGTTGCACCGGCAGGCGTCGTTCATCGCCAACTTCTTCCCCGAAGGGGTGGAGCCAGGCGTTGACGCCGACTTCTTCAACTTCCCGGCGATCGACACCAGCCTGCCCGCAGCCGCCATGGGTGGCGGCGAGCTGGCCATGGTGTTCAACAACGAGCCGCATGTTGCGGCCTTCCTCGAGGCCTATGCCGGCCCGGACCTGCAATGTGTCCAGGCGGCGCCCAAGGGCCACGGGGTGGCCGGCATCGAGCGGATCTCGGCCAACGCCAACACCGCGGCGGACTGCTACGAGTCCGACACGGTGAAGAAGCAGGCCGAGGCGGTTGCCGCAGCACTCGGAGCCAACGGCTTCGTGTTCGACGCATCCGACCTGATGCCCCCGGCCGTCGGTCAGGGGTCGTTCTGGACCGGAATGGTCGACTGGACCCGAGGCACGTCGACACAGGAAGTGCTCGACGCGGTCGAGGCCAGCTGGCCCTGAGCCGAGCGGGTGATTGACTGAAGAGTGATGGGGGGTGGCCCGGCCACCCCCCATCATTCGTGGCTAGAGTCGAAACGCGTTGCCCACGGGAGAAACGGATCGGGGATGACAGTCTCAGACGAAACCCAGGTCGGATCGCAACCACCCCTCGCCGAGGGCCCGGACGGAGACAAGCCCCGCGGTGGAGTGAGCACCCATCTGCTCCGGCTCGGCGTCTCCCTGGTCGTGCCGGTCCTCGCCATCGTCGGTCTCTACTTCGCGGGGACCGTCGTGCTCGACGAGGACGCCAATCGGGGCGTGGTCGTCGTGATGGCCCTCATCGTCGGGGTGGTCGGTGTGTTCGCCCTCTACTACGGGATGGACTACGCCATCAACCGACTGCCCGAGCACCACCGGGACAAGGTACGACCCTTCGCCTTCGTGGGGCCGGCAGTGGTTCTCCTCGCCATCTTCCTCGTCTACCCGGCGATCAACACCGTGGTCCTCAGCCTCCAGGATCAGAGGAGCGAGAACTTCGTCGGGCTCGACAACTACGTCGCCATCTTCTCCAACAGCGACACGTTGATCGCCCTGCGCAACTCCATCGCCTGGGTGATCGTGGTGCCCTTGGCGTCGGTGGTGATCGGATTGACCTTCGCCGTCCTCTCCGACCGTCTGGGACGGAAGACCGAGGCCCTGTCCAAGACCTTCATCTTCATGCCGATGGCCATCTCCTTCGTCGGGGCGTCCATCGTGTGGAGATTCATCTACAACTTCCGGCCTGAGGGCTTCGGGGAGCAGATCGGGCTCCTCAACGGGATCTTCACCGGACTGGGGGCCGAGCCGGTCGCCTGGCTGCTCCAGGAGCCATGGAACAACTTCTACCTCATGGTGATCCTGATCTGGCTTCAGACCGGTTTCGCCATGGTCGTCTTGTCGGCTGCGATCAAGTCCGTACCGGAGGACATAATCGAGGCGGCCCGTATCGACGGCGCAACCGAGACCCAGGTCTTCCGCAGGGTCACCATCCCCTCCATCCAGTCGACCATCGTCGTGGTCACGACGACGGTGATCATCACCGTGTGGAAGGTGTTCGACATCGTGTTCGTCATGACCGGAGGCAGGTTCAACACCTCGGTGGTGGCCGAGCGGATGGTCACCGAGTTCTTCACCTTCCGCAACAACGGGACCGGGGCCGCCCTGGCGGTCGTCCTCCTGGTGGCGATCATCCCGCTGATGGTGGTCAACGTGAAGCGATTCAGGGAGCAGGAGGAGACTCGATGACGGCGACGACGGTGCGGCCCGAAGCCGAGGTCTATGTCCGCAAGGTGCGATCGCCTCTGGCCCGCTTGTTCGACAATTGGCTGATCAAGCTGATCATCCTGGTCGTGGTCATCATCTGGGTGGTGCCCACCCTCGGGGTTCTGATCAGCTCCTTCCGCTCAGGGGGAGATGTGAACGCCAACGGTTGGTGGACCGTGTTCACCGACCTGGGGTCGACCGAGTGGACCTTGGAGAATTACACACAGGTGCTGAGCTCGGTCGGGTTCGGCAATGCCTTCCTCAACAGTCTGTCGGTGTCGATCCCGGCCACGGTGATCCCGATCACCATCGCCGCCTTTGCCGCCTACGCCTTCGCCTGGATGGATTTCCCCGGCAGGCAGTGGATCTTCGTAGGTGTTGTCGCCCTCTTGGTGGTCCCGCTCCAGATGTCACTCATCCCCCTGCTCCGGCTCTATGTCAACTTCGACCTGAACGGGACGTTCCCGGCCATCTGGCTGGCCCACACCGGATTCGGGCTGCCTCTCGCCATCTATCTCCTGCGCAACTACATCGGCTCGCTGCCCTCATCGATGATGGAGTCGGCCCGGATCGATGGCGCCTCCCATTTCGACATCTTCACCAAGCTGGTGGTCCCGCTCTCGGTGCCTGTGCTGGCATCGTTCGCCATATTCCAGTTCCTCTGGGTATGGAACGACCTGCTGGTGGCCCTGGTCTTCCTCGGTGGAGAGCCCGACGTGCGGGTTGTGACTCTGGCATTGCGTGACCTGAACGGATCGCGCGGCGAGGCGTGGCATCTGCTCACCGCCGGCGCCTTCATCACCATGTCACTCCCCCTGCTGGTCTTCCTCACCCTGCAGCGGTACTTCGTGCGCGGGCTCACCGCCGGATCGGTCAAGGGCTGATCGGAACGGAGCGCGGCGCCCCGCCTTCGTGGCGGATCTGGCTCACCATCGCCCTCGGCACGTTGGTCCAGATCGTCAGCTTCGGGTCGATCCTGCTCGGCGCCCTGGCCGCCGGGAGCGACGACGTGGCAGCCGGGCCCGCGTTCGCCCTGGGATTCGGGCTGGTGCCGATCGTGTTCGTGATCGTCGCATTCGGCTCGGCGGCGAGGTCGGCGCCCACTGCCATCGTCAAGGCCATGCTTCTGTGGCTCGTGATCGCCCTGCCGGTCGGTCTGTTCAATCCGGTTTCCGGCCTCACCGCCGCGTTCGGCGCA